>NZ_CACVAO010000001.1:3787500-4087500 GCF_902726645.1 Halobacillus ihumii | reverse complement strand
TGTTAAAAGGAGATGTGATACCTTTGAATTTAATAAAGCTAAAATATAATAAAGGTCTTTATCATCCTTTGGAAATATCATTGGTCCCTTACTATCAAAAAGGGAGCCTTGCGGCGAATATCTGAATGAGACATTTCCTGAAGTTAGGGATGACCACGTTATACCTTCTCTAAAGAAGAATCTAGGATTCCTCATCCCGAACTTTTCGAAATTTTTCAATTCCTCGCCGTCGTTTTCCCAATTTATAACATATTCGTTATTGCCATACCATTTTTTAAAACTGCCTCCTTTATTATATGGAAACCATTTGTACCCAGAGTTCTTTGATTCCTCTCTATTATTAATATTAAAACCAATCTTTTTATATGAGACTTCAAACCATAACTTCAAAAAATAGTCATTATTACCAGTAAAACTACCCTTTTTAACATCAGCAATCTGTTTAAGTCTGCTATACTTTTTAAAAGCATTTTGAACTTTTTCACTCATCCAATAAGCTATTGGGTTACTTGGTAAGTTTTTAAATACATCTGACGAGACTATCGAATATCTGTTATTATCTAGTGGAAATTTATGAGGTTCACTTTCTTCCAAATCTTTATATCTAACATACTGATATACGCCTTTATAACCTTCAGTTCTATTTCTTAAAATTGTAGCCACCGTACCAAACGATATCCCCATTACCATACTTTCCATATGAACCATACTGCAGATAGAATATTCTTTTAACAAATGCTTCCTATACTTCTCAAACGAAGATAGAAACATCCATGATTGCATAGTTACGTTAGCAATTACACCATTTTCTTTTGTGAAACTTTCCATTCTTTCCATCATTGCTGCAAACATGTCAGACTTTGTCATAGGATAATTTAGTTTCAAATAAGATTTCAATTGAGAATTGGTGTTTTTCCCTCCCATATATGGAGGGTTTGTAATTGTAACATCAAAAGTTGAACCTAAAATATGTGCTTGTTTGAATAAACTTTCAAAATGATGAAATTGATCATAGAAGACATAATCATCAATATTTAGTTGAGCTACATTAAATTCTTTTAATTCCTCTAACCTTTTCAAATATTTTTTGTAATCTACTTCATCAACTTTTATTAATGAACCATAATTTTTGCTGTCATTGAATTTGTCAAAAAGACTCTCAATCTCTTTCCTTTCTTCATTTGAATAACACAATTTTCCCTTTAGCAACTCCAAATCTAGTCCATTAGATTCTTTTATTGCATATATTTTAGGATAAAGATTATCTTTGAGGGCTCTTCTTGATTTTTCTCTACATTTCATTATTAATGCAAGAGTGGCTAGTTGAGTAGCTCTTTCATCAATATCTAAGCCATATAGATTTTTTTCAACAATTAATTTAGGAATGTCTTTCTTAGGATACCCCTCTTCTAAATACATTTCATACAATAAATCAAATGCATAAACAAGAATATGACCTGAACCTACACAGGGATCAATAATTGAAATTTCTTCTAAATTTATATTCTTATATCTTATTTCCTCTATCTTTTTAGAAACTTGATCTTCTTGGTCTGCTGGGTTTATATAATATGTCATACGGTTTGACATTAATGAATTCCCATTAGATTCCATCCATAATTCCCCTAATGAGTTTTCAACCATATATTTAACAATCCATTTAGGTGTAAATAATTGAGTAACAGCAGGTATTTCGTATTTAGTGACCTTTTTATTTCTTTTAATGTTATTATAGACTTTCTCTTTAGGCTCCAAATTATAATATTGATACAACCATCCAATAACTTCAACTTCTTTAAAACTACCAGTAAGCTCTTGATTATTTACTAACATTGATATAATAGATTCACTATCAAGAAGATATTCTGGAAGGAGTAACTCAGTATAATCATTAATTTTATCAAATAGTATAGGGAGGTTTGTACCAAGACTATTACATTGTGCAATCAACAATTTACGAAAAGCTTTTTCAACTTCTCCCTTCTGAATCCATTGATTCACTTCCTGATGGTTAACGTCTAATTTCATTGTTTCATGTTGATGTAAAATATCCGGTTCATTCTTACCCGTACTACTTGATAAAACATTAACTTTATCAGGTAAATAGTTATTTACTTCCATGTAACGAATAGCAATAATACGATTGAACCAAGTATATGCAACCTCATCAATAAGCTGCTCGTATCCTTTATCATATAATCTTCTTTTTAACGATTGAAATGCCGGCCTTAATTCAAGTGAATATGACTCACCATCAACAATTAATTGTCCGAATTTCTCTTCAATTTTGAAATCATCACCCTCAGTGATACCATATTTTTCTGCTTTCAATGAAACTTTTTCAATCAATTCGCGCCTAGCTTCTATAGCAAATTTCTTCAACTCTGCTTTATTCATTCTTTCACCTCTGTATGGAAAGGAGCAGATTATTCATCTGCTCCTAGTATTATGATTTAACGAAGTAATAAGTTTGTAATTCTTTTATCAAGTTTCTTCTCAATGATTCTATAGCGTGTTCCAGGTCTTCTTCAGAATCAATGGTGTCTACTTGGCTAAAGAATAAATCATACAAATCTTGCTCCGTAATAGACTTCGGTTCTCTTTTAACAGTGTCTGATTCCTCTCTTAATTCTTTAAGGATCTGCCTTACCTTGACTTTTGTTGAATCAATGAGCTCGCTTAACTGTTGTTGATTAATACGTGCACTGGAAATACGTCCGCTTTCTTTTACCTTTTCGTAAAGATGACTAGCTTTGTTTGTTATTGATTGAATGTATTCTGTAATAGTTTCATATTCAGAATACTGCTCATGTAATATCTCTAGTTCATTCATAGATTTATCAGATTGTACAAGGACTGCCTGCTTTTGTTTATTGGTTTCTTCTTTAATAAGATTCGTCAAGTCAACCACTAACTTTGGTAACTGACTGATATCCTTGGTTGGTTCTTCCTGTAACAAAATTTGTTTCATCCGTTGTACAATTTCCGCAAGTTCATCATTATGAATAACTTCTATATCCTGTTCATGTTCCATTAAAGCTTTAACCGCTTCATCAAAATTGACGATAGGATTTCCTTCATAAAAACCTTGAAGCTTCTCTAAAATCTCATACCACTCTTCTATATCATCTTCGTACTGTATAAACGTGCGACAAAATTGCTCAGGATCTCGGTTGGCCAATAACTTTTGTGTTCCATTAACGACTGTTCTTATATCACTTTCGCCAGGATAGGGGTATTCAATTAAAGTATCTTGATGGCGTCTTCTTTCTCGAATTTTTTCAATAGGTTGAACAAATTCTTCTTCAACTTTTCCTCTTATTATTTCGTTATAAGCATCATAAGTGTCATATGGTTGAGTAATTGAGAAGAAATCACGAACCAATGCAATCAATTCTTGTTTCACTTGCTTATCCATTTCTACAATCGGCATAACCACGATACGATCACGTTCAGAAACTTTCTCTAGTCGGTCATAGAACTGATCAGAGTTCGGTGTAAAAGGTTCTCCTGCATAAGTAAATCGCACTTTCCCTGCATTCATTAATCCCATCAAAACACCAATTGTATCTTGTTCTTCCCAGCCATAAGGAATAGTTTTATATTTTTGCACGACCTGCTTTAGGGTCCTTTGGTCATAAGAACGTTCAAGTTCCTCAACGTAATGTTTCATTTCATCCATAGCATTCTGATTTATATCGCTGAATAAACGTTGCTGACCTAAGTCCTCAGCAACTAGTTCCCATTCTTTCTTGCTGTTTTTAAAAGAGATGGGTTCTTCTATATAGTGGAACTTCGTAAATGTGTTACGGATCAGCATATCCATAGCTTGATTTACTTTATATTCGAATTTCCCACTAAGATCACGACGTTGTCCCTGAATATAAAATCCAGCATTTTCACATGCTTTGGCTAACAATTCCTCAGCTTTCTGTGCGAATTCATCCACTTCAGCAAGCTTAGATTCATAAATGCGTTTTTGTTGCTGAGAAGTTGTACTTGACTGCTTACGGCGCACATAGCTATCGACTTGTTGAATGTATGCAAGAGAACCCTCTGCTTCCGCAACGAGGTCTTTGTCTAAAAGAATAATTAAATGTCCAGAGTTTGCCTGTAAAGCCGCTTCTGAATCAGTCATTCCATCTGAGAAAACTTGCATGGTTAATTCGTGACTCATCTGTCCTTTAACATAGTTATCAAACCGCTTATTAAAGTCAAAATGCTTAGTCTGGTCGTTATACTTATATTCATACTTCGGTTGACGATACATGACGTTAAAAAAGAGATTACCTAATCGTTCTTTCACAGCAGAACCGTTGTAGTCTTCTACGCGTATTTCACGATTAATTTCTTGTTCTTCGTCTGATAAGAATGAATATGAACCATCTGCGTGCTGCTCAATAAACATTACAGTCTGAAGCCGGTTCAGCGATTCTTTTATTCTGTATTCTAATGGTTGACGTTCATCGTAAACCGTTTCAATCATGAGTGTGGCAATGTTACTTGATGTGGATTTGATTTCATCAATTCCTTTAATTAAATAAAGAACTTCCAATACCTTTACGTCGTATTCTTCTAATCCTTCCTGGTTTCGGGCACGGTCTCGCGCTCTTGCAATTGTACTAGTAATAGAAGATTCCAGGTAATCACGAATAGAAGGATAAAATTCTGCCATGGTAACCATATTATCTAGATCTTCTTCAGCATTTAATTGGGCAGCTTCCTGGAAAGCTTTGAGTAAGGAACGTTCACCTCGAGAGGTATGCTGTCCTCCTTCTCCCAGATTACGGATTTTGGTGAAGACTAGCTGCAGTAACTCAATTTGATAAGGAACAAATGGATAAAAGGAAACGAATTCTTCGATATTACGGTAACCGGAACGCAATTGAGTGTTATTCGTATCAAAAGCCAAGCGGTTATGAATTAGTTTTCCTTCTTGGTCATGAATAGTCTTTAATGTATCAGCACCAACTGGTTCTTTCTCCAAAAGACGTTTTTTGATTACTTCATCTGTATTCGCACTGGATAAGTTTATTTTTGTCTCAAAACGTCCTTGGATTTTAGAGAAGTCTTTCGTACTGTCTAAATCCGATACTGTTGACTCGAGTTTTTCCTGTGATGTGACGATTACCCATGCCTGACCTTGGCATAAATCACCTAGTTTTTCTGTAATTGTTTGGAGATTGAGCATTAAGCTTGTGTTGTTGCCGATGTACTGCCCGATTTCATCTGCAAGGAATACAATACGATAATCTGGACCCTGACTTTTACAATAATCAGCAACGAGTTCTGCAACTCGTTGAGCATCAATAGAAAACCATTCTCTGCTCATATCAAAGAATGTTTCCGCCGTATCTTGATCATAACCTACTGTTTCGAGAGCTTTTATAACTTTTCTTTTACGTAATAAAATTTTCAAGCGGAGTTCTTCCCAAGACTTACCGTTTTGATCATAAATCGTTTGTTTGAATTCTTCGTATTTACCATCACTATCTAATTGGCGTTCCATTTCAGCAACCCATAAGGTATCTGAATATCCTAAATGATTATTAAAAACCCTTAGAAACACTTCAATAATACGTTCTTTTTCTGAGTCCTTAGATGAAGATGTAGAACGTGAATCAATATTAAATAATAATGCATCCGATTTTTTCTCGGATACTTGTTGCATCGTGTTTAAAAGATGCTGGTTTTTGGTCTTATTTTCAAAATAATCAGCAGGTGTTTTACCTGCAATTGTCTGATTATGTAATAAATAGGATAGGATCTTTAAGAAATGTGATTTACCAGATCCAAAGAAACCTGAAATCCATACCCCCACTTTTGTTGATGGTTGATTATAGACAGCTAGGTAATTTTTATAAAATCTTTCCAGATAATGCTCACTTTCTTCGGTCAGGACATATTCATCCAATTCCGTTTCCACTACGTCCTCTTCTACTTGTTCAGCCTGAACGACGTTATTAATTGGACGAAATATATCTTTTTCAAATAGATCTTTAATCTGCATCATTTTTCCCTCCTCATGAAATTCGAGATAGTTGATAGTCATCTTCATAATCCAGAATACTGAATAACTTCAATCTTAATCCTGTAAATTCCCCTGGATAAAAAAGCACGATAGGCTTTTTGTACCCTTTACTTGAAATAGCTTTTAATAATTGGCTTGACCGCAGAAAAGGATGTGCTGTACCAACTCCAGTAATGAAAATCAGCTCAGATTCCTCTGTCATATCTTTGAATTGCTGGATCATTGTATTACCCTCGTTAAGAATTGGCTCGATTACATCATTTAGCCCACGTAGACCTTCCTCTTCAGACACTTCATACAATTCTTCCATTTCATCCTCTTCAAAAAAGGAGAGCAGAAACTCAAATAAGTTTACTTCTTTAATATTTACCTTGGTTCGTTTCAACATGTTTTTTAAATACACACGAACTTGCAACTCATCCTGTGGCGGATAATCCAGCACAAAATGAGGAATATCACTTCCGATGCCTTTAGGGTTCTTAAACCCTTCCTGGCTTACCCTTTTCTCCATTTGCTCTAAGCGTTCATAAGTCGATTTCATGATTTATTCACCTCTTCTAGGACTGTAAAAGAATATAATAAAGGTTCGTTCTTCTCAGCATATGTTTTTAAGGATTGAGTCATATGTATCGGATTTATCGAGTATTTCGTCTGATCCACTTTTTCAATCATCTTGGCTTCTTTAAAGAATAAGTTTAATGACCTTATAAGACGCTTAATCGTTTCAGGTCTCCAGTTACTAACTTTTTCGTCTCTGTTAGCCTTTTCTTCAAAGAAATAATGAAAGTCATTAGCATACAAGGACTCTTGAAGTTCATATTTATAGACGATCCTTTCCCAATAGAACTCTAAAGGAACGCGATATACCTGTAAAAAAGAATACAATGTCAAAGCCCTCCGGTCGTAATCAACTGCACTTAAAAAATGTTGCTGTAATTCATCACCTAGGACTGCCGCTCGTCTATACACCATGTTAAATCTATTCTTTATACTGACTGGGCTGCGCAACTGGAATAGATTCTTCTCAGTTACTTCATCTAATATTTCATTCTTTTTTTTATTTTGCTTCATGAGATCAATAACGATATACATCTCATGTTCTGACCATTTTTCTTTAGTAAATCCAGCTGAATATTGCATACTTTTCACCTACATTCTCTTTCCATCTCATTTATTGCGGTTAGAGAGAATTTTATTTACAACTTCTAACCTTCGTTTACCACATTGTTGCTTTAAAACAGTTGTAAAGTCCCCGTCCTTTAAAAACTTAGTATCGTTGTTTTTATAAAGGTTATGTACCAGCCCTATCATCTGTTCTTCTTCAATCTCATCATTCCAATATTTGTCGATGACATTATTTATCGATGAAGCCAAATCTCTTTGTGTTTTATGGAAGAGTTTTATACCCATCCAGTCCACCTCACTCATCTTACTTTTTTTATACTTATCTCTTATTCTATCGATAGTTCTAAGGTTGCACAATAGTTGGTCGAAAAATATACAAAAATTCCCTAGGCACCACAATCTTTATATGAACAAGGGGGTATGGCCGTTTCATGCCTACCCCTTTTATTGATAACCGTGTTCATGAGCTTTACAAGGACTATTTGCGTGGTATTAGTAGCCCTTTAAATCATTTTCTTGTTTTTTCCATTTAATTTAATTCAACCACCGAACTTTTAAGTGCTAGAGGCTTCTTTTTCCTCATCTCTATATTCCAATCTTTATTAGTAGGCAGATCAATTCTTGATACGCCTTTAGGCATTAGCCGGTGGTACTTTTTAGCAAACTCCCGTCCAGCCTTATCATTATCCGTACAAAACGTTATTTGCTTCACCTTATGACCTTCCTTCCCCATTCGTTTGATCTCATCTATCATAGTCTGACGTTTAAGGCCTGACATAGACACCAAGCGAGTATCTTGCAGCCTTTCTTTCTTTATACTCCAATAAGACAGCGCATCAATAGGACTTTCAAACAAATAAATGGACTTCGGCTTCCCAATATCAACTGAAAACCCAGCCGAACTATGGCTATTTCTATCAATACCTTTAAACATACGCCCATCTTTCATAGGAGAAGTACCTTGTCGATCTGCCCCTACGATCTCTCCCTGTTGGCTCCACTTGAAGACCACATTACCTAGCTTGTCCTGTGCGATTAAATCTTTATTATCAAGCCAATCAACTATCTTAGGGTGAATCTTCCGTTCATTCGTAAGATAACCTTTGGCCTTTGCTTTATCAGTCACTTCATAATGAGAAGGATATTGATAAGGCTCCTTCGCTTTTTGCTCCTGGACATTGTCTTTTACTTTATAACCTTGCTCATTTAAATCTAATACCGCCTCTGGAAAGCTCATGCCGTAAAACATTTTGGCAAAGTTAATGACTCCAGCTCCTTTTTCGTCTCTGGAATTCCAGGCATACATTTGGTCTTTAATTACTAAGCTATCATGCACTTGATGCCGGTAGTATCTTCCCTCTTTCTTCAATGGCTCCCCTTTACGTTGAAGATAGTCTACAAGATCCACATTACGTGCAACCTCCACTTGGTCCGCGCTTACATGTTTGGCCATGCAGCACTTCCTCCTCTCTAAAATTAGATATAAAAAAGACAGGGAGAAATCTCCCTGCCTAGCGTTCAATTCCTATCTTTTCTTTTTGATTTTTCTTCTGCTGAAAAGCTTCCTTACTCCCCTTTTCATTCATTTCTGAAATGGTGCTTTCTTTTTCTTTCTCTTCATGGAACTCTCGATCCAACTTACTTTCAATTTGGGATAGTCGCTGTTCTCCACGATCCGTTAATGGTAGTTCTTTTAATTCTTGAAGAGATTCTTTCTTAAGCTGGTACACCTCTTCCTTACTGTGAGTCTCTTGAAAAGCACGCATCTGGTTTAGTCGTTCTTGCCGGTCATTTTTTTCTTCTTTATCTAATTCTTTTCCGACGGTTGGTTCAATAAAGTTCATGAGCTCCTTTTTATAAGCTTCTTTGAAGTCCTGGTGGGAATACTCCTCTTCTGGTTTTTCTTCCTTATCAAATGGCCCGCTATCCTTCTCAGACTTGCTCACTTGAATTCTGTACATATCCCGAAGCTTTTCTGAAGGTAACTTCTCCCTTTCTTGTTTCTCCTCTTCCGCTTCATGTTTTTGTTCTTTAGCATCCATACTTTTCTCCCCTTCCATTTCTTGTTCCATTGATTCTTCGAGGGCCATAATGAATTCTTTAGCTGTTGACTGAACTTCTTGTAATAGCTTTTCATGGTCTTTAAAATCATGGTCTTTGGTCCAGTGATGCAGATAATCCAATGAGTAGTCACTGGTATCAATTTTGAAATAAGAAGCAACGGTATAAGCAGTCATTTCCGCCTGAAACTCTTTCTCCGGCTTGGTATAGTCATTCATGTTTTCTTCTGTATGAAGTTTGGCATGAGTTAGTTCATGTAACAGCGTTTTTGTGTCCTGACGCTCCGAATTACGTGGATTAAGAGCTACTTCTCCTCGTCCGGTATAACTCACTCCTTTGGCTGCCCCTAACTCTTCATAAGGCTCTACAATTCGTATGTTATTTTTCTCAGCTATATCCTCCATCCCTCTTCGAAGCTGACTGTAGTTTTCAACCTGTCCATCAATCCATTTGTTAGGAAAGATCTGGGGTAGGTCCTTTTGAGTGGCTGATGTTTGAGAGATATCAAATACACTTCCTGTAGAATAAACAAGACGGCCATCTCGTTTGTCGAGTTGACCGTCTTTAACTAATTGCTTTTCTTTTTTTGTCGCATACTTTAAAGGTTTCCATTCGCCCTCTTCATTTTGAAATTGCTGACCTAATCGATTGGGCACGAGAATTTTTAAACTTTTCTCTCCTTTGTTTACTGGAAATCCTTTTTCTTTCCAGAATGCATAGGAACCTACAGCTTCAGCCCCAGGAAACTGCGAATCGATTAACGCTGTATTGCGCGGGGAATATCGATGGAACTTCCCCATAAAGTCCAGATACTCTTTCATTTGTTCAGGAGAATGGAAGTGATTGGCGATGCTCTTCTCCATGCCTTCCGTCAAATGATTGATCTCTTCTTTCACCTGTTCAGGCGTTTTCTTTTTATAAGGTCGTTTAGTCTTCGCCATGATATTCAGCTCCATCACTGATGTTCATAAGCTCTTCCATTTCCTCTTCATCGTAGTTTGGCTGGGTATCCAGAATTAGTTCCTTGGTTGATTTATTAAACGGAATAAGCAAGTTTTCTTGATTCATTAAATGCTGCTCAAGATCAGCCATTTCTTCATCATTCAATGTCAGGCTATATTCCTCTTGGCCCACTTCCATCACAAGTTCGTTATTATCGCTTAAACGCTTGAATACGCCTACCTCATAATTGCTGTTAAACAAAAACATCCGTTCATCTCCTTTATTGATAATTCTTCACGAATACCATTAGATTGATGCTGATTGTGTCTATGTTGCACTTATTCTTTTTTGACGCTGATGACCGATTCTTTCTTCTACTGCTTGTCTCGCATCCTTCATCGCTTGGCTCTCAAAGATCGGTGTCGTAACACAGCTTTCTAAGTTTTGATCCATCGCAAAACCATTCATTAATTCAAGAAGCACCTGCGTATTTTTATCACTACGATTGGCCGCTAAACGCAGCCGTTTCATCTCTTCTGAAAACACTTCTTGAAAGCGTTGGGCCATTAAACTTAGGAGGTATTCTTGGGAATGGTCCTTCGCTTGCTGAGCTTCCCATTCCTCAATCATTCGGTCTAAAGCTTCACCAGGATAACGAATATGATGCTGTCCCTGATACTCTTTGATTAACGATATCGTCTCTTCATGAAGCGTGATATTTTGACGCCTTCTCATTCATGTACCCCTACCTTTCCCTTTCGATTTCTCGTTCCAACTTTTGATGATCCAAGTCATTGATAAACTGATCATAGGTTTGTCCCATTGAGCGCTGAATGCTTCTTAGGGAACGTTGCAAATGAATACCTGAAGGCATGGACTTATAAGGAGCATTTGTATTGGTAGTTTGTCTAGGATACTGCTGGTGATCGTACCGTTTCATTTCTTGTAAGAATGCATTGCCCATCCGTTTATAGAGCTCACCCAACTTGTTTTGTTTGTAATGCTGATAGCGCTTTTTATCTTTAGGTCCATCCCCATAGGCTCGTTTTAATTCACTCACTTCTTGATCCAATATATCATGTAGCCGCTTCATATCTTTGGGGTGATACTTATTTAAGTACCTTGTTGTTAGTTCATCAATTTTTGATCGAAGAGGATTTAAAGTCTGATAGCCATAGTGCCATTGTCGCTTATCCTTAGGCAAGTGATTATACACTTCGAGGAACAAAGGTTTCATCTCTCTATTGCTCCATTTCATGCTGCTATTATCTTTCTTTCCATTCACCATATGCTCACGGATCAAAGCGTTAATTTGGTTCCGTTCTTGCGTTCGATCTAACAATCCATTGACCACTTCACTTTTCATCGCGTCTAAAGTTTTCGGTTTTCGCTTTCCACGATCACGAGTCGGATTCGGTTCGACCGTTGCTACATGAATATGAATGTTATCGGTGTTATAGTGGATGGCCGCCGACCAGATAGCACTTTCTTGTAACCCTTCTTTTTTTATCATCGCCTGCATGGATTTTCTTGTCACTTGCTTCAAAGCGTCTTCATCTAAGGTGTGCGTTTTTGAATCATAAACGCCTCTTTTTTGAAGCCAATCATTATCAAAGGTAATGACGTCCTGCCACATGATACTGTTCTTCTTTTGAGCCTGTTCAAACAATGATTTAATACCCCGTTTTCCTTCCACCGATAAATGGTCTGATTGCTGAGTAAACAAAGCAGATGTTTTATCCGGGTCGTCCATATAGTGATTATATAAACTAAACATGGACCGATGAGCTTCCCCTTTATCTTTTGCTTCTTCACGATCGACGTACTGTACATAATCTTGGAATCCTTTTTTATTGGCTGTCACGAATTTTGTTTTTAAGACTACTCCCGGAGTAACAGATTCAGTCATACGTCCTCACCTGGTTCATCAAAATGTAAGAACTCATTCATTTCTCGAATTGCTGTATAACAATGGGCCATGGTTTGAATGTTTCGATCGACTAACTGCTGCAGCCTTTGTTCCCGATGATTTTCTTCTTGAAAGACAGCTAACTGTTGCAATTGAGCATGTAAAAACTCTTGCCGACTTAATCCTTTTTCCTTCGCGAGCTCGTCAATTCGTTGAACGGTTTTCGGATCCATATACCGAATTCTTATTTCCATGAAAGTCCCTCCTTTTGATTAAGGTCCTAAAACTAGTGAATAAAGAGAAGAGCATAAGGGGTTTTTGTTCCCACTTGGCGTGTGAATCCCGGCAGAGCCGGGCAAAACGAGGGCACAAGAAAATCCCCAAATGTGCGGTCACTGTGTTGCCAAAACAGGCACAAACCTTCGTGTTCCAGCTTTGGTGTGTGGTCCCTGCACAGGGGATGTGTAGTCCTTGTGTTGATGCTTTTTCTCATTTTTTTCGATTTTAGCTATCAATCATGTCTCGTTTTTCTTTTAACATCTTAAGCTTCTCCTTTATAGTTTGAGTAGTCGCTTCGTTCTCTGCGGCCTCTCTATTGAGTCTCTTTTTTTCATTTTCTATTTGTTGAATTCTTGTATTGGTTTGCTCCTTTTCTTCGCCCGTTTCATACAGTCGGTCTGATTCTAATTCCACTAGTTTTTGATTCAGATCAATTAGTTTTTGTTCGATTCTTTGAATTTGCTTTTCCTTATCTTGAATGGTTTGTTTAGCCTGTTTGATATTTCTTGTTAAAGCAGCTAATTCATATTCTTGTTCCATTTGAATGGTCAATGTTGGATCGGTTTGAACTTTCCGTTGATCGGTATAGATACGTGCTAATTCTTTGACTTCTTCATCTCCCTTCAGTTCCTGTGGAGGATCACCAAGAAGCACCTCATCCTTTTCTTTGTGCTTGTAAATGTCTAAAGCCATCACCTCGAAAGAGGGACTTACGTCTTGAATACTAACTACATATTGACCTTCTTCATGGTACTCAACTGTCGTCGGAATCTTTCGTTGAGGATTAGCCTTCTCTTGTGCAACAAAGGTCAATGGATCCTCTAATAGATCCGTAGATTGATCTATATTCAGAGTAACAATCATAAGTTGATGGTTCGGATTATAGGTCCAATTCTCAATAATCATGTCCCCAGATCCTTTCAAGTTGATCTGTTTATTCAGGGGGGTTTGCTGAATTTGCCCATGATGTTGGTCTCCCCATATAAATCCAGAACATAAGAAAAAGAGAAGTGTCGCCGTCATGATACTTAACCCCATTAAATACATTTTCGATGTGTTTTCTGTGACCACATTCCTCTGTTTTTTCATTTATTTCCCCTCCTACGTGGCTTGCTTAAAGTCCACCACTCTCCATCGCCCATCTTGCTTTTGGACGTCTATTTCTAAAAACACGTCCGACACTTGTTCTTGATCATTCTGTAAAGAATGAAGAGTGTGATAGAACCGAACCAGGACCGTTGCATGGTTGCTAGTTAGGTTGCCCGTTTCAATAAATAGCTGAACATGATCTATGCTCGTATTCGTTTTCCCCCTATAGGTTTCTGTAGGAAAAAATGTGTTGATCAGCTCATCACTCATGATCGATTGAGCTTGCTTTTTTCGTTCCTGATAGGTCTCTTTGCTGTGCACAAAAGCTGTTTCAACAAACGCAGATACCTGATCCACTAATGTACGGTGGCGGGCTTGAATTTTGGCTGGATGTTGTCGTTGGAGAGTCTGCTTCAGCTCCTGATTTTCTTTTAAGATCTGTTGCTTATTAGCTTGCAATTGCTTGACTTTGGCTTGTAGTTCATCGTTTGATGCGTTGGTTTGGGCATACACGTTAAACCCCGTAACAGCGATTAAAAAGCCAAGAAACAAACCAAACAAGACTCGTTTATTCATTCATATCCCTCCCTGTATACAACTTGTTTACAGATCAAGGTATGGAGCCGGATCCACATCGGTTCGATACTGATTTTTCGTTAACACCTCAAAGTGCAGGTGAGGTCCAGTCGAGTTTCCAGTGGTCCCACACTTCCCTATTTCTTCACTCTTTTGAACCACCTCCCCTTGATCTACATCCACAGAATAAAGATGCGCATAGTGACTAAATAAGTCATCTTGGTGTTTGATAATCACGCTGTTTCCGTACCCTGTTCCTCCATTACTGACTCTTACTACTCGACCGTTATCAACGCTTTGGATTGGGGTCACTGCGTTCGTACATGCAAAGTCCATCCCCCGGTGCATTGTCGATGTTCCATTGAAAGGATCCTTCCGCATCCCGTAATCTGATGTCTGTTTTAATGCTCCTGCAATCGGCAGAACCCAATCTCCCGATGGTCGGACATCTCCTTCAACAACTCCTCCTTTCAGGTAACTTAAAACAGCTTCTACATACCCAATATCGCCGTAACAAGCTTGAAGGGCAGCTGCCTCCGGAGTAATACATGAATACATGCCTGTTTGCTTCAACTCTTGGTATTTCATCTGAGAAAATTCAATCGCTATGTCCATGCTGTACTCCCTGTGATTGTGCTCTTTAACGTAATCAATAAATCCTCCTCCAAAGTTATACGCTTGAAGGGCTAACTTCACATCACCGCCAGCTTTCTTTAACATATCTGCAAAATATTGAACCCCGACTTTAATGCTTCGTTCGGGGTCATCAATCGTATTTGGTGGCAAACCTAAGGATTCACTGGCCTGCATCACATCGTCAAGCCTTCCACCAGATTCCTGCATGGTCTTGGCCAGTAACAGCTCCACGTAATCGGCTACCCCATATTTGACTGCATACTTTTCAAATAAAGGGCGGTAACGCTCCACAGCTGCTGAAACCTGTGCGGTTCCATTCACCACGTCGACCGATTGAACATCTTCACTTTCACTACTCTTTTGATAGCCGATTAACGTGGCGATAGCTGAAGCATATAAAACCATTTGAAGGAGAAAGATAGCTGTTATAAAACCAATTAACCAGAGCCATACTTTTCGAGGTATAAGCCCCAGTACTAACGACCAAGGCATTAGTTAGGCACCTCCTCCGAATAAAGCGAGCTCTTCATCCGATACCTCCACGTTAAAGCGAATATTTTCCACGGCTCGGATGCTCAGCATCGTATCTCCTGTCTGCAAATACGGAATATCATGCAACTCACTCTGGCTTAATTGGCCGGCGAAGATTTGCTGCATCATCTCTAAGTTGTTACTGTCCTGCTGCATAATAACTTTGTATTGCGTTAGTTCGAAGAGCTTCTTAATCTCTTCTACCATGCCTTGATCGGATCCCTCCGGCACAAAGTCGCGAATCGTGTGACTCGCGTACAACAAACTGCCAAAATATTTTCTAGCCTCACGGCTAAATTTCGTGAGAAATTCAAGAGCACTTTCACTTTTCTTTTTTGTATTAATGATGTGATGGGCTTCGTCCATTAAAATCAAATAACGAACTGCATCTTCAAAGGCCAACTCGCCCCGGTTGTATGCCTCAAACTGAGGGGCGCCATTCGTAAGCATCGAATCCCAAAGGAGATTCAACACATTAAACAATTGAGCCTGAAAGACCTCCGCACGCATTTGCGATAAACCGCGGAGCGTGAAGGTAACGACTTGTTGTTCATTAAAATGTTCAACGGTAGAGGTACCATTGAACAAGTGAGCGTACGTTTCGACAAGATTACGGATATTTAACTCAATGCTTTCGAGACGTCTTTTTCGTTCTGGACTCACCTGTTCCCATTGCTTCCCTTCGCTAATGTCCTCATATAATTGATCTTCAATAAAGGTAAGGAAATCAGAAAAGATCGGATAATGGTGGACCGGTCGCTGTGTGATATTTGAACTCCCATTCTCGTTCCAAAGTCCATTAGTTTCATAGAGTTGCCTTAATAGATTCTCATACTCTTTTAGTTCACTATCATTGGCTTCCGGGGCCAAAAACTTATAGAACGTCGTCAGTTTGGATAAGTGCTGTGTAAATGATGTCGTTTCATCTTCAGCCGTTCGATACACCTGTAATGGATTAATCACTCCGTCGGATCCATCTAAGGCAATTTGTTTTCCACCCAAAGCTTCCGTTAGTTCCGCAAATTCGCCTGTTACGTCGAAGGTTCTTACTTTATATCCTTTAATGGCATTATCCAGCATGATTTTCTTGAGCGTAGTTGACTTCCCAGCACCCATGGCCCCTACCATGACACCGTTATAACTTTTGCGCTGGTTATCACGGTGAAACAAATCAAATACGACGTTACCACCGGTCAATGTTGTTCCATAAAACGTTCCGTAAGGGTCATGTAAACTCGTAAAGTGAAAAGGAAAACCACCAGCTAATCCTAAAGCTGGGATAGGTTGACCTACCCGTTTGTTGCGATACGCGGACTGGTTGTCATAACTTGAAAGAAGAGCTTTCCATTCGTACTCTTGTTCATTTAAGAAAATCGATCCCCGAAAATTCTCATCTTGCAAGGTTGATAGAACGGCCTTCACTTTATCTTCTAATTCAACCTTTGTTGGGGCACTCACATAATGGCGGAGGTGTACACGCTTTACGATTTCCCCTTGTTCTGACACCTGATTGTAGAGTTCTCGTAAATCGTCGTAATTGTTTTGGGCTTCGATGATACCAGCATTGTCCTTTTCATTGATGATTCGAGAGCTTTGTTCAGCCATCCCTTTGTTTAACCCATCGCGAATTTTGTATCGGTCGTCCGACACAATATCCATAGTTGTAATCACATTCTCCATATTGAAGATCGGCTCTAACCAGAAGTCCGATACATTTTTAGGAAAAGCATATACATGGACACATGCCTCATACCCATCCCCCTTTCGTATAAGAGACTCCTGGAAGTTGATCCCTCCTTGCGGTTGGATATGAGCGAGTAAGTACGGATTGTAGCCCTTAGACGTTATTTGTTCTTGATCTGTTTTGGGTTGCAAAAATTTAAACATGGCTCCTACCCCTTTTTTCAAGCTTGGAATTTTGGTTATACAGCTTATAAAGCAAATCAAGTTTCTTCTCTTCCGTTAAGGAACGTAAGGGAGCGACCCGCCCCAGATAACGTTGACAGTTTTTCCGGTATTCTGATAACTGCTTTAGGCTTGAGGCGTAGATAAATAAATAGAACTCCCGATTTGTTCGGTGTTGTTCTAAGAAGCCTAATTCATCGCGTTTCCTCAGGAGAAAGCGTTCATATAAGGGAGAAGTATTCTGTTTGATCCTACGGTCCACTGCGTCAAGCTGTCGTTGCATATCAACGGGGAAGTTCATCGACACAATTTTGATGTCGGCAGCGTAGGATTGAAAAAACTTGGCCATCATCATGATGTCGTATTCTGTTTCATCCATAGAAGGAGAGTAGATATCCTTGCTTTGCAACTGCATCATATCCATATAACCTTCATCCTCTTGAAGTTGAAAAGCCCCATCATCTGTCATGTCCCGAATCGGTATAATTTCAGCAATAGACGCTTTGGCCTTCGATCGCTTCTTCTTCCGAGACTTTGACCCTTTATGTTTCTTTTTTCGTTTCTTGAAAAGCTGTTCATCGAAGAGAGCCTGCTGTTCTTCATGCTCTTCAGAGAAGGTCATTTAGGACTCCCCTTTCTCTTTTTCTTCTGTATCCATAGAACAATAGGTGATACGATCTCGAAACACAGCTAATCCCAATGCTTTCACCATTCGCATTTTCGGGTTTGACTTTGGCCGGACAAGCCAGGTCATCATCAAGATGATCCAAAAGGTCGCGTAATACCAAATCAAAGTGGGATGCACGACATAACGCAAGGTAAAACCGACCCCTCCAAGAATTAACACCACAAGTAAATCCGTCAAGTAGAACAGACGATTAATCTTTAGTTCACTTCCGATTTCAGAAGGAATTTTATAATGCAACGTATCTTCTCCTTTCCAAAACAAAAACGCCAACAAGGTTAAGAGCCTCGTTCGCGTTTTTGAATTTTACGTCTCCAGTTTTCTGTTGTATTGCGCGATAGGTTATAGGTGCGTTTCGCCCCCTGAACCTTGTGATGGTTGTTAAATCGATCCCTGATCTGATCTTTCATATATTGCCCCATTGTGCGCTGTTCGGTTCGATACTGATTAGGCATGGGAATATCGTCTGTACCGATTGGGGTTTTCGATTGGTCTCCCTGTGTTGCTTGTTGAGCTTCTTGCCCCTGTTGATCGAACGGAATAGTGGTCGAGCGTTGGGCTGTCGGCTCCTTAGCCTCCATGGAAGCAGCTACTTGTCGATTACTTTGTTTCATTTCCTCATGTAAACGAGGTTTTGGTCTAGTATTCGGTGATTGTTGCTTTCGCTCTCCTCGCATTTCTTCATGAATAGAAGGAATGGAGCCACTAGATACATAGTCCGACTGTTGTTCTTGATTCCGTGGAATTGAAGAATCTCCACCCGTTTGTGGACTTTGGTTGTTTTTCTGTAAGGGCTGAGGCTGTTGTTCAGGGCCCCTATTGGACGGAGTAATTCCAGATTTTTGATCAAGTTTCTCTCCTGTGTCTCTTCCTATTGCCCCTTGAATGGGACTAGGCTTTTCATTATTTTGAGCTGACCCTTTTCCTTTACTACCGGCCAACCCTGCAAGGGCCCCAGCTACACTAGCTCCTGAATGCATGACCGAACTAGTTCCTCCACTAGCTACAGTTCCAACAGCTTTCTTTGCTGGTGGACCAATGGTTTTCGATGCCAAATAACCGCCCATGGCTACATGCCAGGCATTTTTTAATCCAGCATCGATACCAAAGAGTTTTTGGACAATGTTTGGTCCATCGATCACAGCCAAACTGCCAGCCACCAAGGCTACTAAATAGCCTACGCCTTCTAAGTTGTCACTGATAAAGGTGGTGTAATACATATAGACACGTAAACTTAAAAAAATCATAATCAGTGAAACGAATATGCTGCCAACGTTTTTAATAATCTCCTTCAATCTCTGACCGGTAGAAATGTCAGCATACGCCATAATAAGCGCAACAATATGATTAAATCCAAGTTCGAAACAAAGTTTCGCCACCTTAATCGAAATGAGAACCATTGTAAAAGCCATAACCCCAAGTGTCACAATCGCCGAAACCCATTCTACATCCCAGCGATAATAATGTTCAGGCAAAAAGTCAAATAGACTACTTTTACCCAATGCGACTAGACCTTCTTCTCCGTTTGATTCTAAACCAACTTTGTTCATAACTATTTTTTTCCCTTGTTCTGATAATTGCTCCCCGTTTGCCTTTTCAAACTCTTTAGTAATAGTTTCATTAATTGAAATTTTATCAATGTTATCCGGATTTATGAGGATGGATTCCTCCACCTTTGGAGTTTGCCACCCTGTTTCGTCATATATGGCAACATCTGTAATATAATCCATAATGACGCGATCTGAGGTCGTAAAGGAGTCTTGATTAACCTGGGCAACATCGATCGCATTCTCAGTAAATTCATCGACTTTTCCCATCCCAAATGTCAAGAGAGTTATGGTCATAACTGATATAAAAATGTTCATGGGGATTTCTGCCCGATTTTTTTCTTTATTGAAAATCAATCTAAACCCAATCATAGCTAATGAAAAAGCTAGTAATATATACAGGACTGGTTGAATCGTATTTAGAAACGATTGAACAGGTTCGCTTCTAAAGAAATCCGTCAATATTAACACATTATTGACCATACCTTCTAAACCATCCACAATCTTTTTTAGGAAAAGAATAATCACCCATCCCATGAGTCGGAGTCCAGAACTGAATATATTGTTTGTATGGAGGACCTCCGAAAATTGAAGCAGTTTCTCTAATAGTTCTTCATCTGACATTGGCTCACTCCTATCTTATTGATCTAAGAAGGCAACAAGAGTGGTGTTCACATGATCTGTCGTCGGTTCAATCACCACAACAACTGGTGTTTCTTGGCCTTCAAATAATTTAATCACCGCATCATGTAAGGTAATAATCACCTCTTCTCCATCCTTGATATTTTCTTTATACGTATCCATCACCTTCCCTAGCGTTTCTGTCATATTCAAATCCCCTTATTTATAAGTTATAATTCGGCTTCTTCCTTTTCTCCATATCTAGCGTTTCTTGTTCCTGACTTAATTTATCGATTTGTTTACGAATATGGCCATAAACTTGCCGACTGATTTCCTGTCCTTCCCCTAGCATTTTCAAATTGTATATAAAAACCTCCAACAGCTCTTCATTCATCTCTTCCTCACTGTGCTCCAGCTGAGGAGCAATATGCTCTTGAATCATGTGAAGCGTAACAGCATCGAAAAACTGACCAACCTTTTGTTGCTTCCATGCTTCTTTATGAAATGGTTGATGTTCGCTATTATCCTCTTTGGAAGCCTTCCATCGTCTTTCCTTTTCAGCTATTGATGTCGAAGTAAAATCGATCACTAAATCTTGTGGTTGAACGTTACGATGAGGTGTATCAATCTCCTCTTCCGTAATTGCCTTAGTTGTATCAAAATCCTGACTCAAATACGTATGTGCATATTTCATACTGTGTTTGCCCGTATTGTAAATGGGAAAAGCTCTTATTTTCCGTCCTCTCATATCTCGACGTTTTAATACACGACGTACTACAGTGTCTCCTTCTTCTAACTCTTGCAGTTCATTGGCGGTTAAGAGATCTCGCCCTTCGGTACTTTCGGTTTTTGATTTATCGAGCGAAAAGGTTGAGCCCGACCGCGTTTGCGTATTTAGGGTCTGCTTACCAAGTTTGGAAGAAAAATAAGATGCGGAATCATAATCCGCACTCAAAATATAAATCTCATTCCCACAGTTTCCACGGATGGTTGCCTGTCCATCTTCTCCATACAATTCTTTTAATTGCGCGTAGGACTGAACAACGAGGTGAAAACGAATGTTTCGCCCCAGGCAAACTGTAACCTTATTGCCCATATCCGCAATAGCTGGCATATTACCAAACTCGTCCAATACAAACACGACTTCTCGCAAGCACTTTTGTCCTTTGGCAATCGCTGCATTTTTCGATAACACATAATATAACTGACTCACGAAAATCGATGGGATTGCGTGTGTCGATGTATCATAGTCCGGTGTGACCATGAAAAGGGCGATCGGTTTAGTAAAATAACTAATTTGATCGACTGTTAGGTTTGGAATGGAACCAGATGGGAAGGCAATGTAAACCTCCCCAGACTTCTCATCCATTTCTTTTACTTGAACCTTGAGCTGTCTCCATTCTTTTTCTTCATATTGCCCTTTAGTTCTTTTTCGTTTTTGTTTCGTGGTTAACGGCTCATCATCTTGCGATATCGTAAGGGTGTCTCCTGGTTTCAACCTGGAGGAGAAATTAATCGTCCAGGTGCCACTCTCCCCCGATTGATTGACTTCAGTTGCACCGTCGGGGAAAGTAACATACACTTTGGAAAACGGTGTCCCACGGCCTTTTATCGATTGACCAAAGCCTACCTTTTTCAGATCTAATGAGTTCTTCGCTGTCATCTTAGCTGTTTCACTCATAGTAAACTTCGTCAAGCCATTCATGGCCGTTGTAAAGATGCTGGAACGTGTATTCCCTTTGGAAAAATTACTCGTTGCATATTGTTCTTTGGCAACATGCGCCTGCGGCAACTTTTGAAAGTATTGATCGAGCGCATTAACTTCCTGGCCATTTTCATCAACTTCATTTTGCGTCCCCAGTTCAGACAGCATGTTGGCCACCGTGTACATGGTGATTTTTTCCTCGGTTCCTTCGGTGATACTTTTTTCGGTAATTGCGAGGATCATCGCATTCACAAGTGACTTGGCAGAATCATCCCACATAGGTTCTTTTGCTTGAGGATTGTGATACAACATATGGGTGATCGTTTCACAGAGCGTTTGGGCTGTTGAATAATCCCCATCCTGGTAAGATTGTTTAACGAGTTCCAAAAGGTTAAAGCTCATGCTTTGCATCGGATTCATCAAATTGAGCACTTCCACTTCATAGCCTCGATTCTCCAGTGTTTTCCGACTTGAGGCGAATAGTTCCCCTTTGGGATCATTGATGACTAAGGAAGGCTGGTCTTCGGCACGGGAATACGCATCAATCGTGGGAATCACATAGGTTTGCCCTTTACCACTTCGCGTTGTTCCGATAATCAAGTTATTAACGGACGATGGATCAATGTAAGCCCTATTCTTTTTCCGGGCTAACACAGGACCTCCTTGACCCGGGTAAGTTTGCCCTCTGTCGGGAATTGCCTTGTATTGTTGTTTGATTTCCTTTCGTGTTGCAAAACGCTGAGATCCTTTTTCATCCGTTCCAATGGGTTGAAAATTACTGCGTAGTTTATAGATGATATACGCAATGCTCAACAAACCAATCAGAGCTGTTATAGCGTAAAACCACGGATATTCTTGAATATGAAAATCTGTTAGATAAATTGTCTTAATTACGAGTGGTTGGCTAAACTGCGGGAATGTCTGAACAGTGGCCCACATGGCAAATCCCACGTTCAAAATAAATGTGGATCCTATCATGATCGTTATAAAAAAACAGATGCTTAGTGGAATAAGCACCTGCCTTTTAGCGATGAACGATTTCAAGATGATCGCCCCCTATAAATGATTTTGTTTGTTTTGTATTTCGGTCTTTTGTTCTTTCCATTCTTTAATTTTATTCTCATCCTTTTTATCTGATTGCTTCTCCGTTTCGATTTGATTATTAAGATGTGCTATTTGTTGTTCAAGCTGTTCATATGTGTTGATTTTTTCATTAAGTTTGTTGCTTTTTGCCTCGCTGGCCATCTTTTTGGCTTCTTCTAGTTGATCAAGCTTTAAATACGCCATCCCCTTTTTCTTATAGCGTTCTGGTGTCATCGGAACGTTTTCAACAGATATTGCTTCTTCGTAATCCTCTTTATGGTACGCGATTTCAAATGTTCCTACTGGACTTGGATATGACTCTTGAAAGGTTTGGAGTCCCTCCACCCCATGGAGTTGCATAATTTTGCTTGCTAAGAATGAAATTTGTTCTTTCCCTGCCTCTTTGACAGCTTCTTTATAGTTCTTTTTTGACAAAAGAAAGTAAATAAGCGCTTCTTGTTCGCCATCACTAAGCTTTTCTTGAGCTTGCAGCTTGTTAATAGCCTCCGTTATATCACCCGTTACAGCCATTTCATAAACGCCTTTAGTAGCCCTTACTTCAGTGAGCTTTTGATCCAACTGTTCCGTAGCTTGCGACTGACTTCGCAACATAACAACTAGAACCACCGAGATGACTACCGTTACAATGACTAGGCTCAAAAAGGAACCAGTCATGACTTTTTGTCGTTTACTTAAGGTTTTCCAACCCGGTTGATTCAATGATTCTTCTTTTAGTAGTTCCGTAACATCAAGCTGATAAGTCGTAGGCGTATGAGATGTTAAATGCTGCAAAAAAATGTCACGTTCCGTTTCTTGTTGTTTATGGTTCAAAGGCATCTGAATAAGCTTCCTGCATACATGATCGTAAATATTTGTTGTGTCTTCGCTCCCTACCACATAGGTTCCACTATACAATTTGTCCCCCTCATCATTAGAGATCATGAAATTGAGGGGGACCGGCTCAGCATTTTTCTTTTTCCATTTTGTGTCCAACTTCTCTGTTTTTTCAACCATTTCTTGAAACAGATAGGGTTGAAAGCTAATAATTTCACCTTCTAACTTAGAGGTAAATAACACTCGCATTTGTATTTCCTCCTTTAAAAGACGACCTGACTATCAATATATTCGGCGATCGCAGTGGCCCCCATCAAGCCCACCAAACCAACTGAACCGCCAATAAACCATACAAGGGAACTTTGTCTCCCTCGAACGCCACCCCATATCAAGTGATAAGCCCCAATTCCAAAAGCAATGGCCGCAGAAATAATTCCGAGTAGCTGCATTGCTGTAAGAATGGAAGCTCCGGTAGCCTGTAAGTTACTGATCGCAGAAAACACAATGTTATTCATAAGCATATTCATGCTATAACTCTCCCCTCTTCATTTTAATATGAATTTTTGTAGTCTCTCTCATTCTTCAATTCCTTGTACTGCATCAAAGACTCCATCACAACATCTTGATTCTCCCGAATGTATTCCTGATGTTTCTCATGAATCCAGTCGTTGTAAGAAAGGTCTTGAACTTGTAAGAGTGTTTGAACAAGATCTTTCGATTGTTTAACTTCGCGGTTCGTTGCACCCATTCTCTATCACCTCCTTCAAAGAATTTAAGCATAAAAAAAGAAGCGATCTATAAAAGATCACTTCTTTTCACCCTTGGGATGATGTTTCATCTATAAATTTTTTAAGTGCTTTTTCCTTTTCTGCTTCCGAAGGATGATCTGCATTTCGTAGAGAAACATACTCTTTCAATGTCCCTTCTTTATAAAAACCTAGTGTTCCAAATTGGATATTTTTTAAACCCAGATCCTTCAACTTTAAATTACTTTCTATCATCTTAGATGACTGAGAATTAATTTCCTTCACATTGATAGATTCAATATGTTGTTCGACAAGCTCAATATTAGCTCTTCTTTCTTCTTCATCTTCAGTACTGTTAATTAACACATAAGCTGTATCATTTTGTTTGATATAATCTTTCATTTCCTCTGGTGATAAAGACTCGACTTGACCTGTGGCTCCACAACCTGCAAGGATAAAGGCCAATATTAATCCAGCCAAACCACCGATCCAACGTCTTTTCATCAGATCAATCCCTTCTTGAGTGGTTCGTATAACGATTCTAACACCTACTCAAATAAAAATCCACGTTATGGAAAAAACGTGGAACCATCCTTTCATTCATTCTAAAGCATAAAAGCTAGATCAATCACCAGACTTTCAGGATTTATTGAACCTGTTTTTTCATGATAAGTGATTGTTTATGGCTGGATACAATCAAACCCTATGCAGACTGCATCATGAATATTTCAAGAGGCTCTGCAATGCACAACGTTTCTAGCATATACGAAGAACTTTATGTATTTAGGTTTACTCTTTGAAGATTTCGTCGGAATTTCACCTCCTCTTCTAAGAGCCAACATCATCAATACAACGCATACTAAGTCACTAGATGCATTTCACGTACCACGCACCGAACAATCATCCAACTGCTAGGATGTCCCGTGACCGTTCCATCCCTAGCATAGATATGTAGTTTTCAAAGGTCAAAGTGTGCTCTAATTTAAGCACGTGTTAAAATGTTATATATTATAAGACTTGTTTCAGGTCACTTTTAGGGTTTCGACGTTTTGCAATCGTTCTAAACTTTTTATCCTTTACGGTTCGGATGCGATAATAAATATTCGCCAATTTTTCATAATGGCCCTCGTTATCAACGGCCCACAGGCCATGTACATCATATACCTTTCCCTCAAAGGTTTTGATGTTATCGGCTTGAGATGAAATGTCATAAAATGCGAAATGTTTTTTCCATTTCCCCATAAAATTCCCCTCCTCATATTCGTTTAGGAATTGCTGAATTAGATTTAGGGGTCACCTACGGCCTTCAGATTTGATTTGGATTGTAGAATTTTTATGGCTGATCTTTTCCCTTCACGAATATTGATAATATCCTCATTTGATAGATCGTATCTGTAATCAATGGCTTCCAGGATATCCTCCAGAGATCTTTTTAACCTTATACCTAGATCAATTTTTAGGGCCGTGCTCTCAAGACTTGGTTGTTTCTTCGGTTTTTCTTCCTCTATTTGTTGCTGTTCACGTGTCTTAAACCATTCTGGCAAGACCTCTTGGTTAGGTGATCGTTTTGAAAAAGAAGTTCGGTTATTTTGGTGATTTCTATACTCAACTTCTTCTACTTGAGCCTGGTCTAGGCTTTTCACCCCTTTGTTCACCCATGACTGAAGAATGCTTTTCACATAACCCCAAGTTGGTTTATTACGGTCTAGAGAACGTTTCATTGCTTCAATGACCATTTGTTCTCCAAGATCCTCACTCCAAGCTAAGAGCTCCTCAGAGATTTGAGGACGGATCATGCCAAAGTTATTTTGGTAAAATTGAATGACGTCCCCCTGCGCATGTCCAGTTGTAGAAGTAGTAATAAATTCTTTTACATTCTTAACTTCTTTAAGTTCTTGGTCATTCTTGTATGTGTCTTTTTGCTGTTCTCCTGATGGTAATGTGCTGTCCTCTTGGTGTTTTTTTGGTGTGGATTTGTTGTCATAATCTTCTTCGTTAGATTGATAGATTGCCCAGTTATCAACTGTTATAACACTATATTTGTTGGTGGACTGAATAGTAACCACACCATCTTCCTGTAAGATTTCTAGGTAATCTCGAACAGTTGATTCTTTCATGTTTAATTCAGATGCGGCCTTTTTTCTTCCAAATATAAATTGACCTGGTTCCAGCTTAACCTTTTGTCTCCCTATTCTAGATTGAGTTTGTTTATGACATGATTTTGTTAAGCAGTAAATAAAAACCTTCAACATTTTTTCATTTTCAAAAATTTCGCTATGAAGGATCTTACGATGAAGCTTTACCCATCCCTGCATTTGTATCACTCCTTCAGAGTTCTTTAGTTTTTCAACCATCCTACGGGGTAAAATAAAAATAGGAATTATGAAAAAAATCTTCTAATCTCTACTGTCATTTCATAAACCCTTAAAAAGGAAGTAGATAATTTTCTTGGTTAAACAACCTCTGAAATAATTTGATTAATTATTTCCTATCTAGCATCACTCATGTAACATATTTTTTTGATCTCAATTTAGTATGATGCTCTTCCCATAACTGTAACCAGCTAACATTGTATGTTTCACATACGGTGGCTAAGTAGATGACTGAAGCATGAATTACATCAGTGACTTCCATAGCCGACCGACGAATATCTTGAAATTCCATGGACTGTACATATTCTGGATTCTTAGCCACTTTGACCTTCATAATTGATTCAAGCGCTTCATTTAACTCTTCTTCTAATTTTAGTCGAACACTACTTCTATGGTTATCAGCAGCAGGTCCATTCAATTGTAAAATACCCCACCCAATATATTCATTAGCTGCCTCAAGTGCTAGCCACGGGTCGTTATATTTTCCAATAAAATGTTTGGTTGCTGCAGGAGGTATCTTACGCTCTCCATTCTCTTGTTTCGAAATGTATTCTCTGGATTGGTACATATCTATCGATAGTTGTTGTTGTGACTTACCTAACTCTTTTCTCATCCCTTTAAATATCCGAGCTGACCTACCTTTCTTAATTTATCTCACTCCTTTGCACCATAGTTTGTACCAAGATTTAATCACTGTATTGTTACGATTAAAGCGAGTTAAACTATTGATAATTTTTGAGGGTTTGCATTTTTCCGAACCCATTCTGTGTGTTCGTCAATCCATTTCAAGAGTAACTTGGTTGGAACTCTTGGATTTCCGAATTCACGATTAACGGGGAAGTCCTTTCGGTTAAATAATTCAGCGCACTTGGTATCGCCAATCTGCATAAGATTCATAAACTCCTTGCGTGTAAGGATAGGTGGAAGTTGATCTTTAAGGGCATGTCGTTCAATTGCCGCGTCAACAGCTTTATTAACCATCCTTTGGAAAAGTTCTTGGTCAAATGTGGCTTCTAACATTTAAATCACCTCTTTTAATCGGACTTATTCTTCGATTCGTATAATTTATAGTTAAAAAGATATTCTACAGGTACTTCTAAAACAAAAGAAATCTCTTTTACAAAATCTGCTTTCACCTGCCTTCTACCAAGTTCATATCCATTGTATGTCTGTACTGACATACCAAGATTTTTAGCTACATGAACTTGTGTAAAACCTTTTGACTTTCTAATACATCTAATTGCTTGGTTCACTTTCATATAATAACCTCCAAAAATAAACAAAACGAAGAATATACTTATATAATAATTCTCCAATTCGTATATGTCAACACAAAAATATACTTTTCGTATAACTCATTTATTCACATTGAAGAATAATGTACAATTCGTAGTAGAGGGGAGTGAAAATCATGTCTTTGGGAAATAGAATTAGTACACTTAGAAAACAAGAAAAATTAACCCAAAAATCATTAGCAGCAAAGTTAAATATCCCTCATCAAAACCTCTCTAACTACGAGCGTGAATTCAGGCAACCTGATTACGAAACGCTTCAAAAAATTGCAGATTACTTCGAAGTAACCATCGATTACTTACTAGGAAGATCTGAAGATCCAAGCGGAGCAAACTCAGATAAGAATTTCGATCCAATGGAAGAACTCAAACAATTCATGGTTGAAAACAATATGCAAGATATTGATTTTGGTTTTTATGACATTAAAAAATGGAAAAAACTCTCACGTCAAGATGTTGAAGAGATTAAAAGACATTTTAGGTGGGTTGTCCAAAGAGCTGAAGAGAGAGAAATTGAAGACAAGGATTGAAGCTATTAGGAATTAAATTTATTATAATAGTGTCTGTGTCGAAAAATCTATCTAAACTGAAAAATTATGTTTTATAGGCAAAATAATTTTAGGCGTGCATAGTCACGCTAATTATTTTAAACTAAAAACGAACATACGTTCCTATGAGCAGGGGGCACATATATGAAATACCAAATGACACATCTAGAAGACGATATAAAGAAATTATTAGAAAGCATCCACATTCTACAACCAAAAGATTTAGATATCTTCATAATTGCCAAACGGCTGGGTGTTGATCTTACTTTCACTGATCAACCTAGTCATTACCAAGGAAATGCGATCATGCTTAATGTATATCTAAGCAGAGAAGAGCTTTGGAGAGAATTTGCTCATGAACTTTGTCACGTACTAAGACATGCTGGAAATCAACTATTCATGCCAATAGACCTTTTTAGGATGCAAGAGTCTCAGGCGAATAACTTTGCTTTACAATTTTGCATTCCTACATTTATGCTACAACAAATTGAATTACCTTATGATATTTATGAAGCAACGCATATTGTTAAGAGGGCATTCAATGTCACACCTCACTTTGCTTTGAGGAGACTTCGGCACTACGAAAACCAAATCATCAAAGAACGCATGCATAATGAGTTCATTTGAAATTGTACCGAAACAGTAGCTGAAATAAATTAAGGTACCAATGGAGGTGTTTAAATAATGGCTTCTTATACAAAGGTAAGAGCTAAAAATAAGAAGGGCTATACATGGAAGGTTTCGATTGAAGCAGGAATCAATCCCGAAACAGGTAAAAGAAAACAAATCACTAGGCGAGGTTTTAAAACTAGAAAAGAGGCTGAAAATGAAGTAGCAAATATCCTTAACAAACTGGAAAATGAAGAATACTTTACGGAGAAAAAAATATACCTTAAGGAATTTATCCTGGAGTGGCTAGAAGTATCAGCGAAGCAAACCGTAAAATCTTCTACATTAAATGGGTACAGGAGCGCCATTCAATCTAGAATTATCCCTAAATTTGGTAATTCAAGGATTAAGGACCTTAAACCAACCATGTTCTTAAGGTATTATAATGAATTAATTGAAGAAGGTATTAGTGAAGAGTACATTCAGTATATTCATGTTATTTTAAAACACTCATTAAGTTTTGCAGTAAAATGGCAATATGTTAAGCAAAATCCTATGACTAATGTATCTCCCCCTTCAAGAAGAAGAAAAAAAGTGAACACTTGGTCAATAGAAGAGTGTCAAAAGTTCCTTAGGCTTCAAAAAAAACATAACAAAATACATCGGTACATGCTTTATTACCTTGCTATTTTTACCGGGATGCGTCGAGGTGAAATCCTTGGTCTTCAATGGTCAGATATTAATTTTGAAAACCATGTTATTTCTATTACCAAATCCTTATATTATATAAGTGGCAAGGGAATTACTCAGCAACACCCTAAAACCGATTCAGGTATGAGAACCATCGCTCTGTCTGAATCAGTCATTATAGCATTAAGTCAATACCGAAAAGAGAAAAAGGCACAACTTTTCCGTGCCGGAATGAAACTTACGCCTTCCTGTTATGTGATTTCTGATAATGGGAGCTCTCCTATTAACCCACAAACGGTTCACAAATTCTTTTTATATGATATAAAGCGGTCTGAAGTACCACGGATTAGATTCCATGATCTCCGTCATACTCATGCAACAATTATGCTTCAGTTAGGAGAACACGCTAAAGTTGTTTCTGAAAGGTTAGGCCACGCCGATGTACAGACTACACTAAACTTATATAGTCATGTTACTCCTAACATGCAAAAAGATTCAGCAATAAGATTTGATGAGGCGTTCAAAAACATCCATTTGCAATAAATGTGGTCAAATTGTGGTCAGTTATAAAAGAAATAAGCGCTAACTCCTATTAAATGAGGGGTTAGCGCATAAAGTTTCTTACATCACTCGTTTAAACATTTTTTCCATTTCATATTCTGAGAAAAATACAATAATCGGACGGCCATGGGGACACGTAAATGGATCAGTTGAGGTGCGTAAATCTTCAAGTAACCGAAACATATCCGATTGATTCAAATAATGATTGGCTTTGATTGATCGCTTGCATGACATTAGGATCGCCGCTTCTTCACGCAGCTTACCGACATGAATCCGCTCTTCGCTCATCAATTGTTCCACCATTTCATGAATCACTTCTTCCTCAAAACCTTTCGGAAACCATTGGGGGTGTGAGCGGATTATATAGCTGTTTTCGCCGAAAGGTTCAAAAAAGAGCCCCACCTTCTCTAAGTCTTCTTTATATTCCTCGATTCGCAAAGCTTCATGTCTTTGAAACTCAAACGTCATAGGCACAAGCAGTTCTTGTACTTCTTGCGAAACCTCTCCTATTCGATCTCGAAAGAACTCATACTTTATGCGTTCTTGAGCTGCATGCTGATCGACAATATACATTCCTTCTTCATTTTGAGCGAGAATATAGGTTCCGTGAAGCTGACCGATCGGATACATGGTGGGTACTCTGTGCTGCTCCTTATTGCTTTCATCACTAACAGAAGGATTGGTTTCTGTCTTCTCCGATTCACGTGCTAGTTCCTGTTCTGGCTGCATTTCCCTTATAACCGCGTGCTGTTCCTCCATAAAGGAGTTCGATTCTGGGATTGATTCTGAAGGTTCAGCCGGCCTCGGTCTTTGCTCTTGCTCTGGGCGCCTTGTTTCAGAAAAATCAAAATTAGCCTGATCACTGTAAGGTTTCACCGGTTTCTTCTCCTCTTGGTGTTTTACTTGAGGAATCAATGTTTGTTTCCGGAAAGACTCACGGATCGTTGATTCGACAATCTCGTAGAGTTCTTTTTCTTTACTAAAACGCACTTCTAACTTCGCCGGATGAACGTTCACATCAACTAGTATCGGATCCATTTCTATTTTTAAAATAACAATTGGGCTTTTTCCGATTGGCAGCAATGTATGATAACCTTGCTGAATGGCTTTATTAAGAGGGATATTACGTATAAATCTATCGTTGATGATGGTAGATATATAGTTTCTTGATGCCCGGTATACCTCTGGTTTTGCAATGTAGCCTGTTATGTTAAAATCCAATGTTTCTGCTTCAATCGGAATCATCTGCCTGGCTACTTTCATGCCATATACTTGCGCGATCACTTGTAGTATGTCACCGCGCCCATTTGTTCTAAATAATTCTTTTTCATTATGAATGCATGTAAACTTAATATCAGGATGGGCTAAAGCCATGCGGTTCAGCACATCGGTAATATGACCGAGTTCAGTATGGATCGTTTTCATATATTTTAATCGCGCAGGTGTATTATAGAAAAGTTCCTCTACTAAAATCTCGGTTCCCTGCCTGGCATCACTCTTCGCTTCTTCTATGACCTTGCCGCCTTCAAACTTCATCTTCGTACCCGCTTCAGCACCCGTTGACGTTTGTAAAGTCAGGCGGCTGACCGCAGCTATACTGGCAAGAGCTTCGCCGCGGAAGCCTAGTGTACGAACGTGGAACAGGTCATTTTCATCAAGGATCTTACTTGTCGCATGACGATGAAAAGCTCTTTTAGCATCATCCTGTTCCATCCCATAGCCATTATCGCTTATGCGAATGGATTGTAAGCCTGCTTCAATAAGCTCAATATTTATCCAGGTGCTGCCGGCATCAATACTGTTTTCAACGAGCTCTTTCACAACGGATGCTGGCCGCTCAACGACTTCCCCCGCCGCAATTTTGTTCGCTAAATGGTCAGGCATTAATTGAATTCGACCCACGTATGACCCTCCTTGTTACGACTTGATCTGGTTTTGCAGGCGATGGAGCTCATTCATCGCATCCATTGGAGTCATTTGCATCAAGTTTAAATTCTTAAGTTGTTTCTCAATCCCTGAGGACTGTGGCTGCTTTGAAGGTTTAGTCTCTTCTACAAATAAACTTAATTGCTCTTCATCGCTTGAAGCTGCAACTTCCGGATTTGCATTTTCTAAGTGATTTAGTAAAAACGATGCTCGTTCGATTAGTGAATCTGGTAAATCTGCCAGCTTGGCCACATGAATTCCGTAACTCTGATCAGCTGCGCCTTCTTGAATTTGGTGAAGGAAAACGACATTCCCTTCATATTCTTCTGCACGCACATGAATGTTTTTCAATCGATCCAACTGATCAGAAAGTGACGTTAATTCATGATAATGGGTGGAAAATAAAGTCTTGGCCCGAACTTTTTCGTGTATATGCTCTACTATAGCCTGAGCCAGAGCCATCCCGTCATACGTGCTTGTTCCTCGTCCAATCTCATCGAGCAAAATCATGCTTTGTTCCGTTGCATGGCTGAGAGCATGATTTGCTTCAAGCATTTCCACCATAAAGGTACTTTGGCCCGACACAAGATCGTCTGCGGCACCAATCCTCGTGAAGATTTGATCAAACACAGGCAATTCCGCTGATTCACAAGGTACAAAACTTCCCATTTGAGCCATGATGGCCGTCAAGGCAAGCTGCCTCATATACGTGCTTTTTCCAGACATATTCGGCCCTGTTATCAGTAACATGTCTGTCGTATCATCCATATAAATATCGTTCGGAACAAACGATTCTCCCTTCATAACTTGCTCTACTACGGGGTGTCTTCCCTGTTTAACATCAATCACTCTGTCATGACCAAAGGATGGCCGATGGTAGTCGTTCTGATCTGCGCTCTCGGCAAATCCTTGAAGAACATCGATACAGCTAATTTGCTCAGCCAACTTTTGCAAAGCTTGAACAAAACCTTTAACACGTTCACGCACTTCGACGAAAAGCTGATATTCGAGCTCTACGCTTTTCTCCTGGGCTTCTAAAATAAGCGTTTCTTTTTCTTTCAACTCAGGGGTAATATATCGCTCAGCATTCGTTAACGTTTGCTTGCGTTCGTAACGGCCTTCCGGGAGATGAGCAAGGTTGGCTTTCGTAACTTCAATGTAGTAGCCAAATACACGATTGTAGCCTATTTTTAATGATTTAATCCCCGTTTCCTGCCGTTCTTTTCCTTCTAGCTCGGCGATCCACTTTCTTCCGTTTTTGGAGGCATCTCGATATTCATCAAGCTGAGCATTATAGCCATCTCGAACCATGCCCCCTTCTTTTATCGTAATCGGTGGATCATCTGCTAAACTATCTTCTAATAGGTCTTTTAAAGAAGTTAGCGGATCAATTTCCTGATAAAGCTTTGCGAGAGAAGGATGTTCGAATTGCTCAAGCGTTTCTAATATGTCAGGAATTTTAGTCAGTGAATTGCGCAGCTGGATCAAGTCTCTCGCGTTGACATTGCCAAAAGCTACTCTGCCTGCTAATCGCTCCAGATCATACACTGATGTCAGCTGTTCACGGAGTGCTTCCCGCTCGAAAAATTGCTGTAGCAATCCTTCAACTTGATCATGCCTTGTCTTAATCACTTCCTGTGAAAGAAGCGGACGTTCAAGCCATTTCTTTAACATCCGGGCCCCCATAGAAGTAATTGTATGATCTAGCACAGACAGTAAACTGCCTTTCTTCCCTTGTTTTCTTAACGTTTCCACAAGTTCTAAATTTCGTTTCGAATACATATCTAATGACATATATTCTTTCAATTCAATCGGTTGAACCGGGCGCAGGTGGTCAAGGGCACGCTTCTGAGTGTGTTCAATATAATGAAGCAATCGTCCGAACCCTTCCATGAATTTATCCTGATGAACGGACTCTACCAGATGCAGAAATCCTTCTTGGATGTCAGACTGATCGCAATAAGAGATTGTATAGCCTAATCGCTCATTAAGCAATTGCTGACGGTCCTCATCGAAGTCACTGGCGATCACCACTTCTTTAACCGGGCGATTAAAAAGCTCACTCAGTACAGCATCGAAACCAGTTGAAATAAGGGCGATGCTGTTCTCACCTGTCGTGAGATCGTTGTAACTAACGGTGAATGTTCCATCCTTGAATGCTGTGACAGAAGCGAGGTAATTATTTTCCTTTTCATCAAGCATGCTTCCTTCCATCACCGTACCCGGTGTAATAAGCTGAACAACTTCCCGTTTGACGACCCCTTTTGCGACTTTTGGATCTTCAACTTGCTCACAGATAGCTACTTTGAATCCTTTATCAATGAGCTGCCCTATGTAACTTTCAGCAGAATGATATGGGACACCGCACATCGGAATGCGATCCTTATCTCCTCCATCGCGACTCGTCAGCGTGATCTCAAGCTCTTTTGACGCACTTAGTGCATCATTAAAAAACATTTCATAAAAGTCACCTAATCTAAAAAATAAAAAAGCATCCTTATAGTCTGCTTTTATTTTCAAATATTGCTGCATCATGGGTGTGTATTTTGCCATTCTTATAGTCCTCCAAAGCGTACGAAATTCTAGTATACCGTCATTATATCACATATTCTGCCGGCCCTTTAATGAAAGAATCGTGCTAAAAATTGCAAAAAAAAATGCCCCGCTGAGTCAGCAAGGACATTTACGATTACTCTTCACTACTGCTGCTAGGAAGAAAATCTGTTTCAATATCTGAGAAGTCATCGGATGATAATTCAAATTCGTAATCATCATCTCTCTCACAGCCATGAGGATTAACTTTAACACACAGCTTTGTTTCACCAATCACATCAACGATAAACTCTCTTTCTACTTCAACACAAATTTTCTGTCCTTGTGCGGTAATCTTGCATTCTAAACAATTAGGCTGCTGAACTGCTTTTGCTACCACTTCTAAATGATCATTGATACAATTCTCATCTTTTACTGCCAGGCGAACATGATCACAATAGTTTACACGTTCGGTTACAACTTCTGTCTTTGTATTATCATTATAAGAGTACCAAACGTTTATGTCGTAACTTCCTGAAACCTCTACATGGTCGCCTTTCTTCTTGGCATTGTAGATATGATTGATAACCCAGCAACCTAAAATACTGGATGGACGATGAGATGGGCTAATCGTGTTTGTTGCTTCGGTAAACTTCTTCCCTTTTCCACATACAGCCTTCGTAATAATTTCACGGTACTCCCGCTCAAAGAATGACATAGCAACACTCCTCCTTAATCTACAGCCCATTCTATGCAAGTCATGGGCGAATGGTGAATACAAAAAAAGAATCGATGACTTCAAATCGTTTGTACTCCCATCCTATGCAAACGCCCAAGAAATTGTACCAAGAAATGTGGAAGTGCCTTGATCAGACTCGAATAGCATAAGCGGAGCACTGCAGTGGGGCGGTTTTACCCCACGGAAGTGAATCGCTTATGTCTCGAGAGTCTAGGCACTGCAGCTAGACATTGAGAAATGTGGAGAGGGGTGTCTAGACCTGAAACGCATAAGCGAAGAGCCGTTCTAAAAAGATCAAATATAGCTTGCGCTCAGGTTTTGACCAAATACGCTCCAATTTTGAATATTTAGCTCAGATTCATTAAAAGAACGCTCCATCCTAATGAGTTAAAACTCCCTTTTTGCAAAAAAAACTCCCTTCTTTAAAAATGGTTCTACTACAGTAAAAAAACCGCCGGAGAAAAATATCCGGCGGTTCCTATTAGATTTAGTGGCCACATGCTTCATCTTTTTGCTTAGAGCCTGTCTCTCCACTTAGTAAATCTCCGCCTGTTGAGCGGATCACTTCATTCGTCACTTCGCGGGAGATCGTACTGGAAATCATCTGCAGAATATCATTAATAACCAGTTGTGACTCTTTAAATTCTGCTACGACTGGAATACTATCCAATTCGTCTTGCAGGCGGTCAATTTCTTTTTCTACTTTTTCAAGTGCTTCGGTTTTGCCATAGGCCTGAAAGTTGACAGCCTGTTTTTGCAACGCTTTTATTTTCTTAATGTGGTCTTGAACTTTCTTGTTATCATTAAGCTTCGCTTCAAGCTGTTTAAAGCGGTCAATTTCTTCGATGTCTGCCATCATTTTTGCAAGCTTGTGTGCTTCATCCACCACTTGTTTTCTCGTATACTGTGCCATTTATTTCACCTCTATAGTCTCTTCGACCATAACCCCATCTAAGGACCAGGTCTTCGCTTTATTAATTTTCACTTTCACGATGGTCCCTATTGATGAACGCGGACCTGTAAAGTTTACCATTTTATTTCGTTTCGTATAACCTGCTAACACTTCACTATTTTTCTTACTTTCGCCTTCTACAAGCACTTCAACAACTTCGCCTTCATATTGTTTCATAGCTTCGGCCGCCTGATCATTCACAAGTTTGTTCAGACGCTGCAGGCGATCTTTTTTCTCTTCCATAGATATATTATCTGTCATGCGAGCAGCAGGTGTACCGTCACGAGCTGAATAAATAAACGTATAGGCCGCTTCAAAACCAACTTCTTCGACAAGAGACATAGTGTCCTCAAATTGTTCTTTCGTTTCATTCGGGAACCCAACGATAATATCAGTGGTTAGCGTTGCATCTGGCATAGCTCTGCGAATCTTGCGTACCAGCTCTAAATACTCTTCACGAGAATATTTACGCCCCATAATTTTCAGAATGTCTGAGTTTCCGGATTGTACAGGAAGGTGAATATGGTCAAGCATATTTCCACCTTTAGCAAGGACCTCAATTAAACGATCATCAAAGTCACGCGGATGTGAGGTTGTAAACCGAATTCTTGGTATATCAATATCGCGTAGTTCATCCATTAAGTCGCCAAGTCCAAAATCCATCTCAAGATCTTTTCCGTATGCATTAACGTTTTGTCCAAGGAGAGTAATCTCTTTATAGCCTTGGGCAGCTAAGTGACGGACTTCCTGAATGATGTCCTCCGGCAATCGGCTCCGTTCTTTTCCTCGAGTGTAAGGTACAATACAATATGTACAGAACTTGTCACAGCCGTACATAATGTTGACCCATCCTTTAATTTTCCCTTTACGGGAACGCGGAAGGTTTTCGATGATGTCGCCTTCTTTAGACCATACATCAATCACCATCTCTTTTCCGAACATTGCTTCTTTCACAAGTTGAGGCAGACGGTGGATATTATGGGTTCCAAAGATCAAGTCAATGAATGGATGCTTTTTCAAAATCCTGTTTACGACGGATTCCTCCTGAGACATACATCCACACACACCAATGATCAAGTTAGGATTCTCGAGTTTCAATGGTTTCAGGTGCCCAATTTCCCCAAACACTTTGTTCTCTGCATTTTCTCGAATAGCACAAGTGTTCAGCAGAATGATATCGGCTTCTTTCGTATCATTCGTGGACTCATATCCCATCTCTTCAAAAATCCCGGCCATAACTTCCGTATCATGCTCGTTCATTTGACAGCCATACGTGCGAATCATGTATTTACGATCCTGCCCTATGTTATCCAAATCCTCTGGTATCGTGAAATCATAGTGAACCTTTATATCCTCTTTTCGACGACGCTGCGCTTTTCTTAGGGAAGGCGGCTGATAGGTCGTCTCGAAATACTTCATAAAGTCTTCACTGCTTTTGTCTTTAATTCGATTAAGGTTATCCTGGTCGGATTTTACGTCCGCTGGAGTTCCCTGGCGAATTTGTGACGATTCTTTGCGTTGTTGTTCGTTCATGTCAATCTCCTTTCAAGCAGAGCTCTAACTGTCTCATTATATCAATTCTACATTAAAATATTAAGAGCTAACCGTAAATTGCAGACCTTTTTATTTTCATGATGAGGAAAGCCACTATGATAATTTTCATAGTGGCTCTATACAATCCTATAATATATTAAGTTTTTTGCCAACTTTTTCAAAAGCAGTCAAAGCTTCTTGGAGCTCTTCTTTTGAATGCTCAGCTGTCACAATGGTGCGGATTCGTCCTTTTCCACGTTGTACGGTTGGGAAGACAATGCCTTGTGCAAACACACCTTCTTCAAACAGTGCATCAGAGAATTTATGTGTTAGCGCATCGTCACCGATCATGACCGGCGTAACAGGTGTTTCACTAATTCCTGTATCAAAGCCAAGCTTCTGCAGCCCGTCTTTAAAGAATTTCGTATTGTCCCAAAGCTTCTCAATCAGTTCCGGCTCCTCTAACAGCACATCAATTGCCGCATCGTTGGCTGCTGTTACTGCTGGTGGATGAGAGGTACTGAATAGGAATGGGCGTCCTTTATGAATCAAGTATTCGCGTAAGGTTTTTGTACTTGCTACATATCCACCCAGGACACCAATCGCTTTACTTAACGTTCCGACTTGAATATGGACACGGCCATCTAAATTGAAATGGTTAACGGTTCCGCGTCCGTTATCGCCTAATACACCACTTGCATGAGCATCATCAACCATAATTAAGGCATCATATTTTTCAGCGAGTTCAACGATCTTGGGAAGGGGAGCAATGTTTCCATCCATAGAGAATACTCCGTCTGTTACGACAAGGCGTGTACGAAAATCTGCACTTTCTTTAAGCGCTTGCTCCAATGAATCCATGTCCACGTGTTTATATATCTTACGCGAAGCCTTCGTCAGACGAATGCCATCGATGATAGAAGCATGGTTGAGTTCATCCGAAATCACGACATCCTGATCTGATAAAATCGAGGAAAGCACTCCTTGGTTTGTCGTAAAACCAGATTGGAACACAAGTGCCGCTTCAGTATGCTTAAATTTGGCAAGTTTCTCTTCAAAATCTTCGTGCATTTGCAAGGTACCTGCAATAGTCCGAACAGAACCTGTCCCTACACCATATTTTTCATTTGCTTCGTCGGCAGCTTTTTTCATTCGCGGATGAGATGTTAATCCTAGATAGTTATTCGAGGAAAGCTGAATGACCTCTTTTCCTTTAATAACTACCTTTGAACCTTGAGCCGATTCAAGCGGGATCAGTTTTCTAAACGTCCCTTCATCTTTCATGTCATCTAATTGGTCCTGTAAATATTCAAATCCTTTCATGACCATCCTCCTTAAAAAGTTATGGGTGTAACACTACTTTACCGCATTTTCCCTCATTCATTAACTGGAATCCTTGTTCAAATTCTTCAAGATCAAAATGATGAGTGATAATCGGCTTCACATCCACTTGCCCAGAGTGTAACAAACGGGAAACTTGCTGCCACGTTTCATACATCTTACGTCCCGTTATTCCTTGAACTTGAACCCCTTTAAACACAACGTCATTAGTAATATCAAGGGTGACGGGAGTAGTGGGAAGACTTAAAATGGAAACTCTTCCTCCATTCGTGATCATCTTGAAGCCCTGGTCCATAGCCACAGGATGGCCGCTCATTTCGCAAACGACGTCTACACCATGTTGATCGGTTAATCTTTTAGCTTCTACTACTGGATCCGTCTCACCGGAATTGATAGCGACGGTGGCACCCATTTCTTTAGCTAATTCTAATCGATAAGAATTCAAATCAAATGCCAGCACTTGAGAGGCTCCGGCAGCTTTAGCGACCCCGACGGCCATTAAGCCAATTGGACCACAGCCTATAATGGCTACCGATTTACCTGCCACGTCACCATTTAGCACAGTGTGTACTGCATTCCCCATTGGTTCCTGAATAGAAGCAATATCATTAGGCAGGCCGTCTGGATTGCGCCATAGATTACTAGCAGGTAATGCGACATACTCAGCAAAACACCCTTGTGTGTCAACCCCAATGATTTGAGTATTTTCACATATATGGTATTTCCCTGTCAGACATTGAGGACAGTGCCCACACACAAGATGGGTTTCCGCACTTACATAATCTCCAGTGGAAAAATTGTCCACTGCGTCTCCCACTTCAACAATTTCACCAGCAAATTCATGCCCAAACACATATGGAGGCTGAACTCTGCTTGCTGACCATTCATCCCAATTATAAATATGAACATCTGTCCCACAGATTGAGGTTGCTTTTACTCGAATAAGTACTTCATCAGCTTGGATAGATGGTATAGAAACTTCACGAAGTTCCGCACCTTTTCCACGATGATGTTTTACAATAGCTTTCATTGTTCCATCCACAGAAAACACTCCTGTCTACTTGAATAAGGGTTAATCCCTTTTATATTCATAATAGTATCATGAATAACAAATACGTCAAATTCAAACTGTCCTCTGTGAATGCACATTTGATTATGTAGTGAAGCGCTTTCCTGATTTGGCAGTATCATGTCCAAATCCAGACATTATGTATTCAGACCATTGCTTTTCATCCTTTAACAAAAAAACCGCACCTGCTCTCATTTGAGCGTGCGGTTTTATGTCATATAATACATATAAAAAAGACGAAATTAACGAGGTTCGACAATTAATTTGATTGCCGTACGTTCCTCCTCATCAATCATGATATCGGTAAAGGCGGGAATACAAATGAGATCAACCCCACTAGGCGCAACAAACCCTCGTGCAATCGCAACCGCTTTCACGGCCTGGTTTAGTGCTCCAGCCCCAATGGCTTGAATCTCTGCTGTTCCACGTTCCCGAATGACATTTGCCAAGGCTCCTGCTACTGAATTAGGTACGGATTTAGCTGATACTTTTAATATTTCCATTACTAGCTCCTCCTTCATTCACTATAGTTGTTCCATAACCACTATATTCTTGGGAGATGTAGAATATTCCCTTTTCATTATGCAGGAACTTTTCGCAAAATTCAAACAATCAACCGAAAAACGGGTGGTCCTCGTTAATTTGAATCCGTTTCACCTTTGTTGCACGGCCGTTTGTTTCATCCACATCTACCAAAAAACCACTTAATTGTGTTCTTCCCGTCTTAGGAACTTCAAAACGTACCGGCAAATTTGTTAAAAACCTTTTTAATACGGCTTCACGTTCCATACCAAGAATTCCATCATAGGGCCCAGTCATGCCAACATCAGAAATATAGGCAGTCCCATTTGGTAAAATACGCTCATCAGCCGTTTGTACATGAGTATGAGTTCCGACATTCACACTGACCCTTCCGTCTACGTACCAGCCCATCGCTTGTTTTTCACTCGTGGCTTCGGCATGAAAGTCGAGAAAGATAATCGGTGTTCGCTTCTTAGCTTCCTCAATCAACTGATCAATTTTCCGAAATGGATCGTCGTTTGGTGCGAGGAACGTACGGCCTTGTAAGTTGATTACCGCTACTTCAGCTTTAGGTGTCTTTACGTACGTAATCCCTTTCCCAGGTGTGCCCTCAGGGAAGTTGGCTGGTCGAACTAAATATTCAGCATGATCGATAAACTCAAATACTTCACGCTTATCCCACGAATGGTTTCCCAGCGTGACTGCCTGTGCGCCTACTTCAAGGAATCTCCTATAAATTTTCTCTGTAATGCCTTTTCCTGCTGCTGCATTTTCACCGTTAATGATCGTAATCGTTGGCTGATACTTCTGTTTTAATTTTGGAAGATATTCATCCACCATCGTGCGTCCCTGTGACCCTACAACATCACCTATAAATAATATTTTCATGATCGATTCCCTTCCCTAAAAAATTGTTAATGGATAACATGAAAATGAAGCGGCCCGTAAAGACCGCTTCATTTATTATTTCGCATATTCCACTGAACGTGTTTCACGAATGACTGTCACTTTAATATGGCCTGGATAATCAAGTTCATTCTCAATTTGATTACGAATATCCCTCGCCAGACTAGTCGCTGTTAAATCGTCAATTTCGTCCGGTCGAACAATGATCCGTACTTCACGTCCTGCTTGAATGGCAAATGACTTTTCTACACCGCCGTAAGATTCGCAAATCTCTTCAAGTTTCTCAAGACGTTTAATGTAGTTCTCAAGTGTCTCACTGCGTGCACCTGGACGTGCGGCTGAGAGAGCATCAGCTGCAGCAACAAGTACAGCAATGATAGAAGTTGGTTCTTCGTCACCATGGTGAGAAGCAATCGCGTTGATCACGACATCGTTCTCTTTATATTTGGAAGCTAATTCCTTCCCAATTTCCACGTGACTTCCTTCCACCTCATGATCAATTGCTTTACCTATGTCATGCAATAGTCCTGCACGGCGTGCCAACGTTTCATCTTCTCCCAGCTCTGCAGCCAGAAGACCGGATAAATACGCCACTTCTGTAGAATGCTTAAGAACATTTTGACCGTAGCTTGTACGATATTTCAGACGACCAAGAATTTTAATCAGATCTGGATGTAAGCCATGTACCCCGATCTCAAAGGTCGTTTCCTCTCCAACCTCTCGAATGTAATCATCCACTTCACGTCGTGATTTATCAACCATCTCTTCAATACGTGCTGGATGTATCCTGCCATCCTGAACAAGTTTTTCTAAAGCCATGCGTGCTGTTTCCCGACGAATAGGATCAAACCCTGAAAGGATAACGGCTTCAGGAGTATCATCAATAATAAGATCAATGCCAGTAAGGGTTTCCAGGGTACGGATATTTCGTCCTTCACGACCGATAATCCGACCTTTCATTTCGTCATTTGGCAAGTTTACTACTGATACTGTAGTCTCTGCAACGTGATCGGCAGCACAACGCTGAAGGGCAAGTGAAAGAATGCTTTTCGCTTTCTTATCTGCTTCTTCTTTTGCACGGTTTTCGGCTTCCTTAACCATCAGTGCTGATTCATGAGATACTTCTTGTTCCACGCGTTCGAGAATAACCTGTTTTGCTTGGTCTGATGTAAGACCGGAGATTCGTTCAAGCTCTGTTTGCTGCTCTTGAATCATCGCTTCCACTTTGCTTTCCGTTTCTTCAATTTGTTGTTGTCTTTCGGCAAGAGTCCCCTCTTTCTTTTCGAGTGATAATTCACGTTGATCTAAAGTTCCACTCTTACGATCAAGATTCTCTTCTTTCTGTGTTAATCGATTTTCAGTTTTCTGCAGCTCCATGCGGCGCTCGCGGATCTCGTTCTCTGCTTCCTGACGAAAAGTTTGATTTTCTTCTTTCGCTTCAAGAAGTGCTTCTTTCTTCGCAGATTCAGCATTGCGTCGACCTTCTTCAACAATTTGTTTAGCGAGGTCCTCGGCACTTGAGATTTTAGCTTCCGCAATAGATTTCCGAATGAGATAACCAACAACAGAACCGACGATAAGGGCAAGCAAAATGAAGGCGATGGATAACATATCCATAGGTTCACCTCCTCTTGCTATAAACTTGGTCCGTTTGTCGGCATGTACAAACGATTCATTTTCAGTTTCATTACATTTTATATAAGGTATAAATATGAAAATGATACACATTCATTTTATGCTTTTAGAATGTATAATGTCAAGGAATCGTCAAATCTAAGCCCCCACAAATCGAAATATTACAAACAGTCTGTCTATTATTAAGGAAATCGTGAAGTCATTTACAAGACTTTTTAGGGAGATTCAACCAGGTTCGCTTTAAAAATAGCCCCTCTCTTCAAACGAGTGCGAGTGGCACGCATCTGAAGAAAGGGACTACATCTTTTAGTTATACATCAAGAGATTCTTGACTCTCAGAAACCTTTTGATTCTTTTCTGCAGAAGAGGCGTCATCCATGTCGTAATGTGCACGAACTAATCCTTTAATTTCTTGGTATACCTCTTCATTTTCCTTCAAGTATTTCTTGGCATTTTCTCGACCTTGCCCCATTCTTTCATTATTGTAAGAATACCAGGAGCCACTCTTTTGAACTAAGTCTAGATCCGTACCGATATCTAGTAATTCACCTTCTCTTGATATTCCCTCTCCGTACATAATGTCAACTTCAGCTTTCTTGAATGGAGGGGCTACTTTGTTTTTAACGACTTTCAATCTGGTTTTGTTCCCCACCATCTCATCGCCTTGTTTCAAGGTTTCAGCTCGGCGTACTTCTAGTCTTACAGATGAGTAGAATTTAAGAGCACGACCGCCTGGTGTTGTTTCAGGGTTCCCAAACATCACCCCGACTTTTTCACGAATCTGGTTAATAAAGATCGCTGTCGTTTTGGATTTATTAATGGCACCGGACAGTTTTCTCAAAGCTTGAGACATTAAACGTGCTTGAAGACCTACGTGAGCATCTCCCATTTCTCCTTCAATTTCAGCCTTTGGCACAAGCGCAGCCACTGAGTCGACCACTACCATATCTACTGCGCCGCTTCGTACTAGAGCTTCAGCAATTTCCAAAGCTTGCTCTCCTGTATCAGGCTGTGATAGCAATAGTTCCTCAATGTCTACTCCTAGAGCGCGAGCATAAACAGGGTCAAGTGCATGTTCTGCATCAATGAAAGCCGCTTGTCCACCCTGTCTCTGAGCTTCAGCAATAGCATGAAGGGCTACTGTTGTTTTACCGGAGGATTCCGGCCCATATATCTCAACAATTCTTCCGCGAGGGTAGCCGCCCACACCTAAAGCCACATCGAGGGCGAGAGACCCGCTGGACACCGTACTGATTCTCTGTTCAGCTTGTTCACCTAGTTTCATAATAGACCCTTTACCAAATTGTTTCTCAATTTGTCTTAATGCCATATCTAATGCTTGTTTACGGTCACTCATAATATTCCCCTTTCAAAATTGCTACTCTAATCATAACTTGTTTTTGAGAATTTGCCAACTAAAAAGCGAATAAATGTTCCCTTTTTTTCATGGTCGAGTTTATTCAATTTTCATTTTTCTTCAAACGAAAAATGAAGTATTTATTACGGAATTACAATAATTAAAGATTTATAGATCTTTTAAATAATGAAAGACCAGTTCATAGCCTTTTTTGACAGCCCGCAACCGAATTTTATCGCGTCCGCCCTCAAAAAGATACCTTTTTACAAGGGGTGCCCCACTGCCAATTTGAAGTGCAATATAAACTACTCCTGGTTCCTGGCCTTCGCTTTTGTCAGGTCCTGCAACCCCCGTAAAACTAATAGCTGCGTCCACATGTAAACGTTTTTGAGACTGAATTGCCATGACCTTGGCACACTCTTCACTGATTGTGCCATGTTGTGAAATGAGATCGGGCGGCACACCAATGACCTTTTCTTTAGCAGAAGGGGTGTAGGCAACGAGGCCGCCTTCACAAACTTCTGACGCTCCAGGCAAGGAAATAAGGCGTTCAATAAATTTCCCTCCTGTCAGACTTTCAGCAGAACCTAAGGTCAACTTGTTTTCCTTAAGTAAATCCCTAACCTTTTCTTCAATGGTAAGTTCATCACTTCCGTAATAAAATTCACCCACTCGCTGCAAAATTTCCGCTTTTAACGCCGCTATTTTTGACTTCGCTTCCCTCCCTGAAGAGGTAAGCCTTAGTCCAACTTCGCCTTCAGATGCAAGCGGCGCAATAGTCGGGTTAACCTGCTGGCTGATTATATCTTCGAGTTTATGCTCTAGAGAAGATTCACCAATTCCAATAAACCTCAGCATTTCAGAAACGATTTCAGACTCTAATGAAAAAGTCTCTATTAAATATGGAAGAACTCTGTTCTCCATTAAACTTTTCATTTCTGAAGGTACACCCGGCAAGAACACAAATAAAGTCTGTTCGTGTTCCACTATCTGCCCAGGTGCCATTCCTTCGGCGTTAAGCAGGACTTTAGCATGTTCGAATACTAATGCCTGCTTGCGATTATTAGCAGTCATCTGACGGTTATTTTTTTTATAAACGGCCTCAATTTTTTTCAGTGTTTCCTCATGGATGACTAAGTTTTGTTTTAGTAAAGGCTTAACGGCCTCACGCGTTAAATCGTCCTCTGTTGGACCCAATCCTCCGGTAACAATGATCACATCTGAACGTTCACTCGCCACTTCGAAGGTTTTGACAGCTCGTTCCATGTTATCCCCAACAACGCCATGAAAATAAACTGAAGCACCATATTGAGCCAATTTCCTGGAAATCCATTGGGCATTCGTATTAGCGATTTGGCCTAATAAGAGTTCTGTCCCGACAGCTACGATCTCCGTCTTCATTTGGAATTCCTCATCACGTGCCAATTTTTCACAAAGTAGTCATAGCCTGATATGAAGGTAATAATTAGCGCCGCGTATAGGGCAATGGTTCCCATTGGAAATCCAATATAGGCGAAAGGCCAATTGTGCAAGAGAAGAAGGGAAATCGAAACAATTTGAATCCACGTTTTAAGTTTACCCATCTGACTGGCCGCCAGCACACTGCCTTCGCCTGCTGCGACCAGACGCAGACCTGTTACAGCAAATTCACGACTGATGATTACAATCACGATCCACGCTGGAGCTAGTCCGATTTCCACTAACAATATCAATGCCGCACTAACTAACAGCTTATCAGCTAAAGGATCGAGAAACTTCCCTAAGTTAGTTACAAGATTATGTTTACGAGCAATATATCCGTCTATCCAATCCGTTGTAGAAGCAATAATAAATAACAACGCCCCTGCTAAATGGGAAATAGGCAGTACTGCATTGCCGATTTGGAGGTTCCCCCATTGAAAAGGTACACTCATCAGCACAATGAAAATGGGAATGAGAAAAATTCTTGATAACGTAATCTTATTTGGTAAATTCACCTTAACTTCCACTCCTATCGTTTAAAAACAGAATGCTGTCCTTACTGAAGTCAACAAGTCATTTTACCATGCTTATTGATTCCAGTCATCTAAAGGACAGCATCATTGTTCATCAAAATTATTTAAAATTAATTAATAGCTTTTGAGTAAGTCTATCTCCTTGAAATTCCATTTCTTTATCATTAATTTTCACAGTCAGACCAGGAGCTGAACCCGTTTTAATATAAACCTGTTCATATTCAGAAATATCCACGTTTACCGCTTCGTCGTCAGATGTGTACACATCAGGCGGTATGAGGTTTTCACCGCCTTGAGGAGCTTGCACGGCGACATAAGTGTCAGCAGAAAATTCAAGTGTTAACTCCCTCTTCTCAGCTCCTGTAACTTCATAGGTATGCATTGGAAATGAGCCTGAGCCTGTTTCAACTAAGCTCGCTTCAAGAGATGGTTCTTCCTCAACAGATTCTTTCTTATCTTCAGCCTGCTCTTTCTGCTGTTTATCATCAGCCGATTCATTGGAAGAGTCATCCTGTGATTGATCTCCCTCTGAAGTATTCTCTTCAGGATCTGTGGTCGTTGGGACGTCTACCTGGTCTTCATTTTTCGGTTGATTGGCCCCATCGTTCGGATCGGTTCCCTCTATAGCAAAATAGTAGAATGCGATAGCGACAATAATAACTAAAAGGATTGACAATATTCTCGGAAAGGATTTCGCAAAACCCCCGGCTTTGTTGGAAGTCGATTCACTTTTAGCCTTTTGTACACGACTATACGTCACGACAGGCTCCTCTTCTGCAGTTGGAAGTTCACTGCTGTGTTCCTCCATCACCTGCTCCGGATTCAAGCCAACCGCAGAGGCATATTCCCGAATAAACGCCCGAGTATAAAACTTCCCTGGAAGGATGCCAAACTCATTATTTTCAATCGCTTGAAGGTATCTTTTTTGAATTTTTGTAGTACTTTGTACATCTTCAAGTGTTAATTGCTTTGCTTCCCTCGCTTCTCTTAATCGAGATCCAATCTCCATTTGTAACACCATCCATTTTTAAAAATCAAACATAGAAAAGCCATCCTTGTTCATTCCTTGCTTCTCCACGGGTTCATATGTTATTTCTTCATCTTCATTGCTTCTGAGTTCAATAATATAATCGAAGTCCTCCATTTTATACTCTGTCTCTTGTACAAAAATGTCTGGATGTTCAATTACTTTCACTGCAGGAAGGCGCATAATTTCTCTCACAAGCTGCCAATGTTTCTCGCTCGCCCTTTTCGCAGAGACGATTCCATCTATAATATATAAATTATCCTCATTATACTCTTCCTCAATCAACTGATTCCTGACCGTTTGCTTAAGTAGTGTGCTCGACACAAATAACCAGCGTTTATTTGCACATACACTTGCCGCTACAACAGATTCGGTTTTGCCTACGCGCGGCATACCGCGAATACCAATCAGCTTATGGCCCTCCTTCATATACAGCTCAGCCATAAAGTCTACAAGCAGCCCAAGGTCCTCCCGGTTAAATCGGAACGTCTTTCGATCATCAATATCACTATGTATGTACCGGCCGTGCCTTACAGCTAACCGATCTCTCAGTTTTGGTCTGCGCAGTTTGGTTATTTTAATCGTATCCATTGTATTTAAGATCGACCGAAGCCTAGTAATTTGATCTTCCTCTTTGCAAAGCAAGAGCATTCCTCGATGAGAATTCTCTACCCCATTAATCGTGACTATGTTTATCGCCATCATCCCAAGAAGTGAAGAAATATCTCCAAGCAACCCAGGACGGTTATACTGGATTTCATATTCTAAATACCATTCTTTTTTCTCCATGACACATCTCCTCTGGAAAAAATGTCGCATTTTGTAAAAACAGAATAACACACTCTACTATATATCATAAATGATTTTCCCTTAATTAGAAAGACTGAAACAGACTTCTTCCGAATATTGATCGAAAAAAACCGCGCATAAATCTCTGCGCGGTTTTTGTCATTTTATGATTGTGGCTTGTCATTCTGAACCAGTTTGACCATCATGTTTGCTATAGCATGCTGCTCTTTCTCATCAGCAACGTTCCATAGCTCGCGAAGAACTGCTTCTTCCTGATTCTTGGCCTCAACATTTTTTGATAAATAGTCACCAATCTCATAAGCGACTTCGTTTACAGCACCATGGTTCATCCCTTGTCCTTCCGCTTGATTCATACGATCACCAAGGAAAGATTTGAAAGATTCAAAGTTGTCAAGTACAGACATTCATGTTACCTCCTACTGTAATGTTTTTCATGATTAGTATGAGGTAGCCAAAACGTTTTTATACATCACAATTTTAATACCAGCCGCCGTTGACACGAAGGATATGACCAGAAATATAACTGGATCGTTTACTTAATAAAAACAAGATTGCCTGTGCTACTTCAGAACCCGTTCCTAAACGGCCTAACGGGATTTCACTTTCTAATACAGCCAGTTCTTCTGCAGATAAGTGACTGTTCATTTTTGTGTCAATTACCCCCGGTGTTACTCCATTCACACGAATGTTACTCGGAGCAATTTCCTTGGCTAATCCTTTTACGAAACTAATTTGAGCTCCTTTAACCGAACTGTAAACCACTTCTGTACTGGCGCCTTCTTCTCCCCAAACCGATGACACTACGACGATTTCTCCTGACTTATTTGAAATCATGGACGGAAGCAATTTGTGAGAAATGAGCCATAATGATTTAACGTGAACATAATACATCGTGTCCATTTCAGAGGAACTCATTTCTTGGAGCAGCTGATTAGAGTGATTACCTTGCGCAAATACAATAGCGTCGACATCTGAAGGCAGTTTGCCAATCAAAGAATCAAGTCCATCGGCAGTAGATAAGTCTCCCTGATAAGCTCCCACCCATTGCTGGTTTGGAATTTGCCGCTTAAGCTCTCTTATCCGATGCTTATTGGTATGATAATGAACCGCCACCTCATACCCTTCCGCAGCTAGTAACTCCGTAGTTTGCATGCCAATTTCACCACTGGCGCCAATAATTAAACAACGCTTAGGCATGAGTCTGTGGTTTCACCTGGAAGACCGAAATGCTTTCTTCCTTTATCCAATTCTCGACATACCGATCGACATCACTTGTCGTAAGTGCTTCAATGGTAGGCAAAACGTCGAATAAATCAACACCGAGCATATGATAATGCGTAAATTGATTAGCGATAAATTCCATAGAATTCAAAGCCCTCATGAACTGGCCGATCTTCTTACGTTTCATACGTTTAAAATCTTCCTCTGAGATACGGTTCTCTTTAAGCTTGTGAAGCATTTTTTTTATACGAGCTGCTAGTTCATCAGGTTTCCTTGAATCGCCGCCAAGAATAGTGAAGCCAAATTGTCTATCTAATTCGGTTTCATATTGAAAGCTGGCATCAATTAAATCTTCTTTATAAAGCTGTTCGTAGAATTCCCCGCTTTTAGAGAAATAATAATCAAGGATCATGCCAGACAGCAGTTCAGCCCTTACAAGTTCAGCACCATCAAGAGAAGATACATCCTCTTTCACACCCACCATTGCTTTTGCTGTGGTGACTGGCATTGTAATGGAACCTTCGGGGTTGGCTACCTCCGCTGGCTCCTCCGGATAAAAACGGTCAATCGTTGGAATCTCCTTAAACTCTTTTTTGTTCTGGTTGCTGCGAATTTGGTCCATCATTTTTTCCGGATCAATATTACCGGCTACAAATAACACCATATTGGATGGGTGATAGAACGTTTCGTAACAAGTATAAAGGTCATCCTTCGTAATATCCTCAATTGAATCAACCGTTCCGGCAATGTCTACCCTGACAGGGTGTTTATGATAAAGACTTTGTATTGTTCCGAAGAAAGAACGCCAGTCCGGCTGATCATCATACATACGGATTTCCTGAGCGATGATCCCTTTTTCTTTCTCAACGGATTCCTTGGAAAAGTAAGGATCCTGAACGAAATCTAATAAGGTTTCCACATTTTTTTCTATTTGACTCGTTGCGGAAAATAAGTAGGCCGTTTTCGTAAACGACGTAAAAGCGTTAGCAGACGCTCCTTGCTTGGTGAAATCTTGAAACACATCACGGTCTTCTTTTTCAAATAGCTTGTGTTCAAGGAAATGAGCAATTCCTTCCGGTACAGTCACTTGCTCATTTTTTCCAATCGGGGTAAAGGTTTGATCAATGGATCCATAATTTGTTGTAAAAATACCAAATGTCTTGGCCATCTCTGGCTTTGCCAGTAAAAACACTTTTAACCCATTTTCCATCGTTTCTGAATATACGGTCTCATTTAGCTGTTTATACGTTAATGCTTCCATCACGCTTCCCCTCCCTCTTGACTTGTTAAGAAGTAAATCGTATCAAGTTCTATTTTCTCTGCAACCTTCATCACATCTTCTTTCGTCACATTGCGGATGTTTTCCATAAGTTCATCTGACTGTATAGTGGAGCCGGAAAGCATTTGATGATACAAGACCTCAATTAATCCGTTCGCATTGTCCATTGTCTCCTGGAGTTGATTCACAACTTGTTCTTTCGCGTCAGTTACTTGGTCATTAGAAAAATCACCTTGCTTCATCGCTTCCATTTGTTCTAAGATTATCGATTTCGCCTTGTCATAATCTTTCGGGTCAACTCCGCTGAAGACGAGGAGCAAACCTTTGTGACTTTCGAATCGTGATGCGGCATAATAAGCCAGACTATGTTTTTCCCTTACATTCACAAACAGTTTAGAACTAGGAAACCCGCCGAAAAGGCCATTGAAAATTTGCAGGGCATAATAATCATCGTCCCCAAATTTAATGTGTGTACGATAGCCGAGGTGAAGCTTACCTTGTTTTACTTCTTCCTGTTCGACAATTTCTTTAGGTTCCGTTGGATGGATTGGTTCTGACTCCAAATGCTCCCCTTGATTGTCACTCTTGGCACGAGTAAATGTTCGATCCATTAATGCTTCAATCTCAGATTCGTCTACCCCTCCAATGACGTATACATCAAGTACATCGTTTTCAATCATTTCGAGGTAGTGTTGATATAAAGACTTTGCGGTAATCTTCTTTAGATCGTCTAAATAGCCATGAACATGTAAAGAGTACGGCTCCCCTTCACACATATGGTCGATCAGGCGAAGATTAGCATAGCTCATCTTGTCGTCTTTAATGGATGTGATTTTTTGCTCAAGTGTTTGGATTTCCCTCTTTACAATTGCTTCATCAAAGCCGTTTCCTTCAGCTTTCGGATTAAATAAAACATCATGGAATATGTTTAACGCTTTTTCTAAAATCGGTTCACTTTCATTTAAGTAGGATTCATTGACGACCTCCATCCGAAAGGAAAGCACATGATTCTCGCCTTTTTTAGAGCCATCGCTTGAGAATCCTGTTCCATAGAGATCTTCTAAAGCAGATTGCAGTAATCGTACGTTTGGATGGTTGTTGGTAGCTTTATGAAGAACATGAGGAAGCAGAGCACGTTCGGTGATCCCTTCTCTTTTCAGTGGTGCCTTAAACTTGGCAACAACAGAAACCGTTTTATACTTTGTAGTTGGTAAAATATGTAGTCTGTACCCTTGCTTACCCTGTACTGTTTCTTTCGTTATTTTCATTTCTAACATCCTCCTCATCGTTTCCTTTATATTATGAACGTACTTCCATTTATTCATCCATATGAGGTCAACTCTAATGCTAAGATAAATAATTGAAAAAGTAAAAAATTAAAGCCCGGCACCATCGTACCGGGCAAATATAAATTAGCGATTACCTTTAATATAGGATTCTCCTAAAGCTTTAGGCGCCTCAGCCCTGCCAATAAATCCAGCTAAGGCGAGAATCGTCAAGACATAAGGGGCAATCAGCAGAAAGATCTGTGGAACTTCACTTAATAACGGAATACCAGATCCTACGATACTTAAGCTCTGAGCAAATCCGAAGAACAACGCAGCTCCTAGCGCACCAAGTGGATGCCACTTCCCAAAAATAACAGCTGCCAGAGACATAAAGCCTTGTCCGACAATTGTAGCATGGGAGAAGTTTAAAGCAATGGTTAAGGCAAACACTGATCCGCCCAGACCTCCGAGGGCTCCAGAGATCATTACAGCTACATAACGCATGCCATATACATTAATTCCATTCGTATCAGCCGCCATTGGATGTTCGCCTACAGAACGTAATCGTAAACCGAACGGTGTTTTAAATAGAATGTACCAGGCGACAAATGCTAATAGGATAGCTAAATAAGACGTTAAATACATGCCTGAGAAGAATAAGTCACCAACAATCGGGATTTTACTTAACACAGGGATATCGGTTGTATAAAAAGGACGTTCAACCATATCCGTTTGTCCCTTTCCATACCATTGCTTCGTCAAAAACAGACCGATACCTAAGGCAAGGAAGTTAATTGCTACACCACTAACAACCTGATCTGCTCTAAACGTAATGGAAGCTACCGCATGAACTAGTGCGAAAATAGCGGAGACGACCATCGCGACTAGAATCGACACCCATGGAGTCCAGTTCCCGAATACATCGACAAAAGCCAGGTTAAACACGATTCCTACGAATGCTCCCATCACCATTAACCCTTCCAGGCCAATGTTAATGATCCCAGAACGTTCACTGAATACCCCGCCTAAAGCTGTAAAGATAAGAGGGGCCGCAAAGAAAACAGCTTGCGGGATAATCGATTGTAATATTTCAAAAAAGCTCATTTATTTCCCCTCCTTCTTAAATCGTAAAATGATCCAACGAATCATATAGCTTGATGCCACAAAAAATATGATTAGAGCAATGACAATTTCGACAAGCTCTGTTGGAACACCTGATGCTGTAGGCATATTCAAGGCACCGATTTTTAAAGTACCGAATAAGAAAGCAGCTAAAACGACGCCTAAGGCCGTGTTTGCTCCTAGTAAAGCCACGGCAATTCCGTCGAATCCAATATTGGTAAAGCCTGATTTTACGGAAAGGTATCCGAACGTACCTAGGCCTTCCATCGCTCCGGCAAGGCCTGCAAAAGCACCTGAAATAACCATAGCCAACACAATATTTCTACTAACATTCATCCCTGCATACTGTGAGGCATGCTGATTATAACCGACGGCCCGCAATTCGAAGCCCGTCGTTGTTTTATTTAACAAAAACCACATAATAAAAGCGACAAATAAAGCAATAAGCAATCCATAGTGGAGCCGGGAATAATAGGTGATCTCAGCAAGCCATGGAGAAGCGAGAGAAGCCGTCTCAGCAATTTGCTCTGTTTTATCTTCTCCATCTGTTATCACGTTTCGAACGATTTCGTTGGTCACGTACAGTGCAATATAGTTCATCATGATCGTTACGATAACTTCGTGAACCCCGAGCTTTGCTTTTAAGATCCCAGGGATAAAACCCCAGAAAGCGCCTGCTAACGCTGCAGCAAAGATGGCTAACGGTAAATGGATAATAGCTGGAAGTTCAAAAGCCACCCCTACCCACACAGAGGCAAGCCAGCCGACAAACACTTGACCTTCCACCCCAATATTTAGTAACCCTGTCCTCAGAGCGAAGGCAACAGCAAGTCCTGAAAGAATATAAGGGGTGACTTGCCTCAACGTTTCACCAAAAAAGTAAGCATCACCAAATGCACCGTTCCAGAGAGCCGCATACCCTTTAATCGGGTTATATCCAAAGAAAAGCATGATGATCGCTCCAGAGAGCAAGCCTAACAGAACCGAAATGATCGGTATTAAAATATTCATTGTGCGATTCGAAAACATCTACTCAGCACCTGCTTTCTTTACTGCATTCCCCGCCATTAAAAGACCGAGCTGTTGTTCATCCGTTTCTTCTGGTTCTACTTCGGCCACAACTTGGCCGTCGAACATAACCGCAATCCGATCACTTAAGTTCATGATTTCATCCAATTCAAAGGAAAGAAGCAATACCGCTCTGCCTTTGTCACGTTCTTCAATTAATTTCTTATGAATAAATTCAATAGCTCCTACATCCAGTCCACGTGTTGGCTGAGCAGCAATAATTAAATCAGGTGACCGATCGACTTCACGTCCAATGATCGCCTTCTGCTGGTTACCCCCAGAGAGAGCCCGAGCTTTTGTATGTTCATCTGGTGTACGGACGTCATACTCTTCTATGAGGGATTGGGCTTTCTGATAAATATTTTTATAATTCATAACACCTTTTTTAGAAAAAGGTTCTTGATAATAGGTTTGCAGCACCATGTTCTCCCCAATCGGAAAGTCCAAGACGAGTCCAAACTTATGGCGGTCCTGAGGAATGTGGGAAATACCAGATTGTGTGACTTTTCGAGGGGTTAAATTACTGATTACTTTGTCATGCAATTTAATTTCTCCCGAATTACTTTTGCGAAGACCGGTAATCGCTTCAATTAATTCGGATTGGCCATTGCCATCCACCCCTGCAATTCCCACGATTTCCCCGGCCCTTACAGTAAGATTTAAACCTTTAACCATCTCAACGCCCCGGACATCTTTGACATATAAATCTTTAACATATAGATACGTTTCTTTAGGATTTGCTTTTGTTTTTTCGGTGGTAAAGCTCACTTCACGGCCTACCATTAAAGAAGCCAAGTCGGTGGGGTTGGTATCTTTCACTTCAACTGTACCTATGCCTTCCCCTTTTCTAATTACCGTACAGCGATCGCAAACTTCCATAATTTCTTTTAATTTATGAGTAATCAAAATAATGGATTTTCCTTCAGCTACTAAGCTATTCATAATCGCAATCAGCTCGTTAATTTCCTGTGGTGTGAGCACAGCAGTAGGCTCATCAAGGATAAGAATCTCTGCCCCTCTATAAAGCGTTTTCAAAATTTCCACGCGCTGCTGCATCCCCACTGAAATATCACGAATTTTAGCTTTAGGATCGACATTTAGACCATAGCGTTCAGATAGTTCCTTAACTTGTTGTTCCGCCTTTTTAATATCGACGGAAGCTCCCTTGCGTGGTTCACTTCCAAGCACGATATTTTCCGTCACTGTGAACGTATCGACTAACATAAAGTGCTGGTGAACCATTCCTATCCCTAAACTGTTAGCGATATTAGGGTCTGTAATATGAACTTTCTTCCCTTTAACACGAATTTCGCCCCTTTCCGGCTGGTAGAGGCCAAATAAAACATTCATTAATGTAGATTTTCCTGCCCCATTTTCGCCAAGTAAGGCATGTATTTCACCTTTTTTCACTTGGAGGTTAATCTTATCATTGGCTACTACACCAGGAAATTCTTTACGGATATCGAGCATCTCTATAACGTAATCCATGTTTCTCCCCCACTTCTTTTCTCTATTCATTCAATCTTCAGACCTCTAGCCTTGAAAAAAAATCATCAAATGAAGAGGGCCGGAACATACTCTTCACTTGATGATTTTCACATATTCGACTCTTGGATTGATGTTCCATCAACCCAAGAGCCAACCTTTCTTAACTAGAAAGAAAATATAAAGTTTTAGCCTTGGAACCTATAGTCCATCTACATATGTTTTTAATTCATCACGTGTACTTGGTACTTCTACTTCACCGTTAACAATCTTACCCTTCCACTCTTCAATGGCTGTAATAATCTCTTCTGTAAGAGCTTCTTCATTCGTACGGGCAATGCTGATCGCATCATCTTTTAAGCCGTACTCAATGACCTCTCCTCCAGGGAATTCACCATTCATAGCTTGTGTAGCTACGTCTTGAACAGCAATGTCTACACGTTTGACCATGGAAGTAAGAGTTACATTGTTTTCTCCAATTTGGCCTTCTTCATATTGATCACGGTCCACACCAATTACCCAGACATCTTTTTCAGGGTTGTTTTTCTTAATATCTTTCGCTTGGGCGAACACACCGTTACCTGTTGCACCAGAGGCATGGTAGATCACATCGATACCTTTAGAATACATATTCGCAGCAATCAGCTTTCCTTTATCAGCTGCTGCGAAACTTTCTGCATACTGCACATCGACTTCGATATCAGGGTTGACAGCTTTAGCACCTGCAACATAGCCAGCTTCAAATTTATTGATTAAATCTCCATCCACGCCACCTACGAAACCAATTTTGTCAGATTCTGTTTTCTTTGCAGCTGCGACCCCTGCTAAGAAAGACCCCTGATGCTCCTTGAAGGTGATACTCGCAATATTATCTCCTTCCGCTACTGCATCAACAATCGCAAAGTTCGTTTCTGGATATTGTCCTGCTACCTCTTCAATGGCGGGCTGCAATAAATAGCCAATTCCAAAAATAAGGTCATACTTTTGACGTACAAGACGGTTTAAGTTTGTTGTATAGTCGGCATCGCTTTCGGATTGAGCATAGTCAAATCCTTTTCCTTCTTTGAGACCATGCTCTTTTCCAAATGCTTGCAATCCTTCCCATGCTGACTGGTTAAATGATTTGTCATCTACTCCGCCAATATCTGTTACCATGGCTACAGAGAAGTCAGAGCTTCCAGACTCTCCTCCTTCACTGCCGCCACTGTCTCCGCCTGAACTCTCTTCATTAGACGAACCTCCACAAGCTGCGAGAACTAAACCTAAAGACAATAATAGTGCAAAAACAAGTAGAAAACGACGATTTTTCAACATGAATACCCCCTAATTTGTTAAGTATTATGAAAATTAAAACAAATAAAAATTTTTAGCCTCCTCTATTCAGGCTGCCTCACCTCCCCATAATTAAAGAATATGACATACTATTGAAAACCCTTACACTCTCTTTCGCAACACGTGAAAACTAAACTTATCTGCTCTGAAATAATTGGATGAAAGCAAGACAGGCTCATCATCTTTCGTGTAGTGCATCTGCTTCAATAACAGCAGTGCCTGATCAGGTTCACTGTTCAATATCGGAGAGATTTTTTCATGATAACCGATCGGCTCAATATGGGTGACAGCATAGCTGATCGTTTTCCCTGTATATCTCTCAAGAATTCCAAACATAGAATCCGCTTCTCTCACCTGTTCTAGGGGAATAAGTTCTTCTGGAATCCTGTCTGTACAGTAAACAACCGGCTGCTGATCAGCTGTTCGAACACGTTCTACTCTAGCTAAATTATGTATCTCAACAGGGGCAAACCGACTCCGATCATCTTCTGTCGGCTCGACTAGTTCAGCTGATAAATACTGCGACCCAGGTGTCATGCCGGACTTTCTAATCATTCCTGTGACACTATCCAGTTCTTCAATCCCGGAAGTGAAAACAGGTTTTGGGTTTACGAAAGTACCTACCCCGTGCCTTCTTGTTACAATGCTTTCCTCTTCAAGAATTCTTAAAGCTTCTCTTAATGTAGCTCGTGAAACACCTAATGATTTAGAGAGTTCAAATTCTGAGGGCAGTTTTTCCTTTTCGAAAAAAATGCCGTTTTCTATATCTCGTTTTATTTGCTCGATTACCTGTAAGTACAGGTGGCGAGTATCCTGTCTGATGGACATAACTTTCACTCCAAGTCTATTTGCCTATAGGTAAGAGATCTGACATCTGACGTTCGACACATCATATTCGAAATTAATATAACACTTTTCTCGAAATAAATAAATAGAATTAGGACATTTTTATCGAATATTGGACATGTTTGTTTAATTAAAATGTTTAGATTTTTCCCATTAATCAATCGAATCCCACAAAAAAACTGTCGTACGAATACGACAGTTTAACTGGATTGTTCTTCTTTCAGTTCCGAGACAAGAACATTTCTCGGTTTACTTCCTTCGTAAGGACCTACAATCCCGTTGTCTTCCATTGCATCTATTAAACGAGCGGCTCTTGTATAGCCTACTCTGAAACGGCGTTGAATCATAGAGACACTGGCACTTTGCATCTCAATCACCATTTGTACTGCATCTGGGTACAAATCATCATCAACTTCCTGTTTCACTTCACTTTCTTCTTCTGGAATCATCTCTTCCTGGTATTGAGCCTTTTGCTGTTCCACACAGAAATTGACAACCCGTTCAACTTCTTCATCTGATAAAAATGCACCTTGGACACGTGTTGGTTTTCCGGAACCTACAGGAGTGAACAACATATCACCTCGGCCAAGCAATTTCTCTGCACCGCCTGAGTCTAAAATAGTTCTCGAGTCAGTTTGAGAAGAAACGCTAAAGGCAATTCGGGATGGAATATTGGCCTTGATGACCCCTGTAATAACATCAACGGAAGGCCGCTGAGTAGCAATGATTAAATGGATGCCGGCAGCCCTTGCCATCTGCGCCAGACGTGTAATCGCATCTTCTACATCATTTGAAGCAACCATCATTAAGTCAGCTAATTCATCAACCAGCACAACAATGTACGGTAAAAACGGCTGGTCATCATCGTTTTCCTTGTTATGTTTCTTGATATATTCGTTGTACCCTTCGATATTTCTCGTTCCGGAATCTGAGAACAGGTCATACCTTCTTTCCATTTCCGAAACGACTTTCATGAGAGCACGGGATGCCTTCTTAGGATCCGTCACTACAGGTGCCAATAAATGAGGAATGCCATTATAGACGTTGAGTTCAACTTTTTTCGGGTCTATCATCATCATCTTCACTTCGTGGGGCTTCGCTCGCATTAGGACACTGGTAATAATACCGTTAATACAGACACTTTTACCGCTTCCTGTTGCCCCTGCTACAAGCAAGTGGGGCATTTTATTAAGCTCTGCCATAACTGCTTCCCCGGAAATATCCCGTCCCAGGGCAAAGCTGAGCTTCGCATCCGGTTTGGTTTTTCCTGTTTCCAGTACTTCACGCAATGATACCATCGATACTTCAGTGTTCGGCACTTCAATCCCTACAGCAGACTTGCCTGGTATCGGTGCTTCAATACGAATATCCTTTGCCGCCAGTGCCAAGGCAAGATCGTCATTTAAATTAACAATTTTGCTCACCTTCACCCCAACATCTGGATAGACTTCATATTTAGTTACAGCGGGGCCGACATGGACCTTTGTAACTTTTGCCTTGACACCAAAGCTATGAAAAGTTTTTTCAAGTTTCCTCACCGTTGCCTGAATATGAGATCGCGCCTGACTTTGGGTACTGGAAGTAGGTTCGTCCAATAAATCCATACCCGGCAGTTTATAGTCGGGATTCTCAAGTTCAGCAGTTGACACTGATTTCTCAAGGACTTGATCCTCATTTTGCTCCTCAGGTGTTGTCTCACTGTATTTCGGCTTCTGGTTGGCCTGTTCTGTAAAATCCTGAATAATTGGCTCAGGATACTCCTCCTCAACTTCGGCTCGAGAATCATCAATGACATCGATGGTACTGGCGGCCTCTTTTTTAGGAGGAGGCTCAGCCACCTTCTTCGATTCTCGTCTCGTTTCTGATTGCTCCCGCGCAATCGTAAAAAACTCTTTCGTCTTATCCCAGCTTTTTGCTAACAGGTCTCCAATAGATCGTTCTGTCACAAACATGATCCCAACAAGGAACAAGAATATGGAAACGATAATTGCTCCAATTGAAGAAAACAAGTAATAGGTAATCAGCAGTAGAAAAGCACCTATTAACCCCCCGCCAATTGCAGAAACAGGCGCTTCCCCTGACATCATACTTATCAAGCGATCCCACGTCAGGCCAAATACTGAGCCGCTGTCATTTTGCAGCTCGTCTGCCAACGTTTCAACGTGTGTAAACAGAAGCAGGGAAGTGAAAATAAAATAGATACCGATCATCCGTTTATGTAAAAGTTGCGGCCATTTCCGTTTTACCATTAAATAAATTCCTGTTATCAAAAAAAACAGGGAGGCAGCAAAATACCAAACACCAAAAATAAATTGCCAAAAATGTTCGAGTCCACCTGGGATGGCTCCATCGCTTATTATGGAAGCACCACTCCCGAAAACAGCTATAAATAAAAACAATAAACCGATCAACTCAAGTTGCAGCTGTTCTTTAAGGGCTGATCGTTTTTTTCTGGATTTACCTTTCTTTTTTCTTTTTTTCCCCATAAAAAGATCCACCTCCTATGCCTTAGGAAAGAACAAGATGTCGCCTGCTACTAAGAGTAGTGTAAGCGACATCCACATTTCCAGTTCTATCTTCCTTTATTATAGCATAGGGCACGGCGTGTTACGAGTCCAGCCATTGTCCTGGTTGTAAAGTCGGGTCCATGTAATCAGTTGGATTGGTCGATAATACTTGAAGAATTTGCTTTTTTCCATTGCCTTGATCTAAACACTTCACCTGACAATTTTTGTAATTTTCAAATACAATATTCCCATCTTTATATGGCTGAGGAAATATATCATGTTCACTAAGTGGTGTGTACAGGGTCATTGAATCACCTGTTCTTGTTTACCTTTTTGAATATCAATGAGTTCATTAAGTTTGCTCATCGCCTCATGGACTCCGCCGACATCATCAATTAATCCACAATCGACAGCTTGTTCTCCAACAACGTTCGTACCGATATCACGTGTCAGATTGCCTTTAGCAAACATTAGTTCCTTAAACTTTTCTTCCTCAACATTGGAGTGATTCGTCACAAAATCAATAACGCGATCCTGCATTTTATCCATGTATTCAAATGTCTGCGGGACACCGATCACCAACCCATTTAATCTGATTGGATGGATCGTCATAGTAGCTGTTGGAGCTATAAAGGAATAGTTTGATGCTACGGCAATCGGAACACCTATAGAATGACCGCCTCCGAGAACAATAGATACGGATGGCTTAGACAGGGAAGCGATCATCTCTGATATCGCAAGTCCTGCTTCAACATCACCGCCTACTGTATTTAATAATACCACGAGACCCTCAATTTTAGGATTTTGTTCGATAGCGATCAGCTGTGGAATCAAATGTTCATATTTTGTCGTCTTATTTTGTGCTGGCAATTGGACATGCCCTTCTACCTGCCCAATAATCGGAAGAACATGAATGTTTGAATCTCCTGGCTGTGGTACATTATTTTGGCCCAGCTGCTGTATTTTATCTACAATCGATGATTGTTGCTTGGACTGATCATTCTCTTCTTGTTTGTCTTTCATCTTTACCTGCCCCTTTCACACTTTTTCTTAGTATGAGACAGAGTAACTAACGTCATACAAGAAAAAGGGAAAGAACAAGTTTGGCGGTTAAGGAAGTTCGGTTAAAACCGGGATTAAAGGAAGTTCGACTAAAAAACAGAGTAGCGGAAGTTCGGTTAAGAGCGGCACGTCCTGTGCCAACACCGAACTACCCCACATCCTGTGGGCAAAAAAAATACAGCAGCGTTATTTAAACGCTGCTGTACTTTTAAATCGTGTCAACTAATTGTTGAATCGTGTGGCGTTCTTCAGAAGTGAGGGGAACGAGAGGCAGTCTGACTCCTCCTGTATCGAGCCCTTTCATTTGCAAAGCTGTCTTGATTGGGGTTGGGGAAGGTGCACTAAACATTCCTTTTAACACAGGAAGGATCCGCCTGTGAATGGCAGCAGCTTCTTTTCCTTTCCCAGCGTCAAACAATCTAAGCATCTCACCCAGGTCCTCACCGACGACATGAGAGGAAACAGACACAATTCCATTTCCGCCCACTGCATAAATCGGAAGAGTCAAATTATCATCACCACTATAGAGTGAGAACGAGTCATCTGTTTTTTCTACAATCTCGGCTACCGCATCGAGATCTCCTGTCGCTTCTTTGACAGAGACAATATTCTCAACTTCCGATAGTTTAATGACTGTGTCAGCATTCATTCGGACAGCTGTTCGACCTGGAACGTTATATAGCATGACAGGTTTCGTAATGGATGCAGCAATGGTTTTAAAATGTTCATAAAGACCACGTTGATTCGGCTTATTGTAATAAGGGGCAACGAGCATTATGGCATCTACTCCAGTTTGTTCAGCTTTCTTTGAGAGTTCAATGGAAGCTTGCGTATTATTGCTGCCACTGCCTGCAATAACCGGGATTCTGCCGTTGACTACTTTTACTACATGCTCCCAAAGAGCCACTTTTTCTTCTGAAGTAAGTGTTGGTGATTCTCCAGTTGTTCCAGCCACAACTAACCCTTCTGTCCCATGATCTATTAAATATTCTACCAGTGTCGACGTTTTAGCAAGATCAAGGTTCCCATTGATGTCAAAAGGTGTCACCATGGCTGTTAATACTTTACCAAAATCCACGTCTTATATCCCCTTTCATTATTCTTTATTCAATTGAAAGATATCGTGGAGGGCATTGACAGCGTCAATTAAATCCTCTTCCTTGATCAGGACCCAAATTGTCGTATGGGAATCGGCTGACTGCAAAATTTGTACACCACGCTCAATTAGTGTTTGCACAATTTGAGCTGTAACCCCGGGTACACCGGTAATCCCAGCCCCAACCGTCGATACTTTTGCACAGCCTGCTTTAATCTCCGGATCGTAACCGAGATCATTCAAGATACCGACTGCTCTTTCCGTAAACATTCCATCAATCGTATAGGTTACCCCACTTGGAGAAATGTTAATAAAGTCAACAGAAATATTCGCCTCAGCCATGGATTTAAACACTTCGGATTGAAGTCTCGATGGATCCTCCTTGGATTGAACTTTAATTTGAGTTAACCCGGACATATGAGCGATTCCTGTTACGAGTCGATCCGGAAGATCATTCCCTGCTTCCCCTTCTTTCGAAGCAGCTACTAATGTGCCCGTCGAGTCTGAATAGGTCGAGCGGACCCGGATAGGTACCTTCGCATGCATGGCAATTTCAACTGCACGAGGATGAATCACTTTGGCCCCTTGATAAGCAAGATTACAAATTTCATTATATGTGACTACATGGAGTGCCCGTGCAGATTCTACAAGCCTAGGATCGGCTGTCATAATTCCTTCAACATCTGTAAAAATATCAATGTAATCCGCACTTAAAGCCGCACCTAAGGCTGCAGCACTTGTATCACTGCCCCCACGACCTATCGTTGTCGTATCACCTGACTCCGTCTTCCCTTGGAATCCAGCTACAACTACAACATCATTTTTCTCAAGTTCCGCTAAAATGCGAGTTGGGTCCATGCGTAAGATTTTAGCCCGAGTAAAGTCATCTGTTGTTAAAAAACCAGCCTGAGCACCTGTTAAAGCTGCTGCAGATACCCCTTCCCGAGTTAATTCGTTTGAAAAAACCACGGATGAAATTGTTTCTCCGCAAGACATAATCAGATCCTGTTCTCGGTCTGACACCTTTGACTCGGGAAACTGGATTAAATCAAGTAATGTATCTGTTGCATATGGCTCGCCTTTACGCCCCATTGCGGAAACGGTAACGACGACTTTGTATCCTTCACTTAGAGCATTCTTAATATGAGAGATTGCCCGTGATCTGCTTTCTTGATCACGGACAGAGGTTCCCCCAAATTTTTGCACGAGTAATTTCAATGTATACACCTCAACCTATTAGATTTACAGCCATTGATTGGCGACGACTCGTTCTGCAATTTGAACTGAATTCCAGGCAGCTCCCTTTAATAGATTATCAGAAACTACCCAAAGATGAAATCCATTCTTATGGTCGAGATCTTTACGTATACGCCCTACAAACACATCACGTTTCCCAGCAGCACTTAATGGTGTCGGGTAGGATTGAACAGCTGGATCGTCTTCCAGCACAACCCCAGATGCCTTGCCTACAAGCTCTTTCAACTGTTGAACTGAAACATCATCCTGTTCAACTTCAACATAAACACTCTCAGCATGTGAAGTAAAAATCGGCAGACGAACACATGTAGCTGAAATTTGAAGCGCAGGAGTATGCATGATTTTCTTTGTTTCATTAATCATTTTCATTTCTTCGAAGGTATAGCCATTATCTTGAAATTTATCAATTTGCGGCAACGCGTTAAAAGCGATTGGGAAATGCTTTTCATCCCCGCTAACAGGTAGAATGCTAGCTTCTAATTCTTCTCCATTAAGGAACGACTGTGACTGCTCCCGCAATTCTTCCGCTGCCTCATTACCTGCACCAGAAACAGCCTGATACGTAGAGACAATAACACGCTTCATGCCAAGATGCTGCTTTATTGGCTCGAGAGCGGCAACCATTTGAATAGTTGAACAATTTGGGTTGGCTATAATGCCATTGTGATTTTTAATATCTTCTTCATTGACTTCTGGAACAACGAGCGGCACACTTTCATCCATGCGGTAGGCACTCGTATTGTCGATGACTAATGCTCCACGTTTTACTGCTTCAGGAGCAAGCTTTTTAGAAACTGATCCACCTGCAGAAAACAGAGCGATATCAACGTTTTCAAAACTATCAGGTGTTGCTTCCTCTAACGTATATTCAGTTCCTTTAAATACCATTTTTTTGCCGGCTGAGCGGCTGGATGACAATAGTTTCAATTCTTTAATAGGAAAGTTTCGATCTTCGAGTGTTTCCAACATTTTTTGTCCGACAGCACCGGTTGCACCTACTACTGCGATAGTGTACGTTTTTGTTTGACTCATAATCAGATCCCCTTTCACATTTAAATCTTTATATTTTTGCTACGTGAGCCACTATTGTGTTATTTTATCATACTTCTTGTCACATCTGTTATCAAAAAGGGAATTACTCTGAGTATCTTTCAATCAGCACAGGTTGACGCTGTTTACCAGAAATAGCTGCTTCAATTGTCTCGGGAATCAATGTCATATCTGCTACAAGTGAATTAGGTTTTTTGTAAGGATGGTCTTGCCCTAAAGGTACAAAATATATATTTTTAGTGGCCATCAATCTCATAATGTTAACCCCATTCAATCCTAACGCATCGTTTGTGGAAATAGCGAGGACGACCGGGTTCTCATTTCGCAGTGTTGCTTTTGCAGCCATTAATACTGGTGAATCTGTAAGAGCATTTGCGAACTTACTCGTAGAATTTCCTGTCATCGGAGCGATGACCATACAATCAAGCGGCAGTTTCGGACCCAAAGGTTCCGCATCTGGAATTGTCATAATTGCTTCTTTTCCTGTAATTGACTCAATTGTCTTCACGTGTTCAGCGGCTTCTCCAAACTTTGTATCTGTTTTTTGAACTGTATGAGATAAGATAGGAATGACATCTGCTCCAAGATCCATAAGCTGCTGTAGAACAGGGAACACTTCATGATACGTACAATGTGAACCTGTTAACCCGAATCCTATTCTTTTTCCCTTTAAATGAACCATTCGTTATCCACCTTTCTATTTACTCTTTCTTAATTGCTGTGATATAACATTAGCAATAATCCGCCCTGCTGTTTTCGGTGCGACTATTCCAGGCAGGCCTGGCACTAATATCGCTTTAACGCCTCTTTTTTCAGCATAACGAAAATCCGTTCCACCTGGTTTGGATGCAATATCCAGAATCAAGGCATGTGTTGGCAGTTTTTTAATCACTTTGGCATCAAGGATTGGAGCAGGAACTGTATTGAGGACTAAATCAAACGCGAGATCTTGTTCAGGCAATGACTCTATATAAAGCGGAGTCAATCCCATTGCATAGACGCGTGCTACATCCTTTGAAGAGCGAACAGCTACACTCACCTTCGCCCCTAATTGATGAAAGGTACTTGCTAGGCTCATTCCTACTCTTCCTAAGCCGATAAGCAGAACCCGCGAATCATGAATTGTAACGTCTGTATGCTGAATGGCCATCATAATCGTGCCTTCCACTGTTGGGATCGAATTATAAATGGCCACATCATCACGGTCCATGAGCGGGACCAATGTTCGTTTGGCGTTATGAACCATTTGGTTTAGCGTTTCATTCGTAATTCCTGTAAACACTTGACAATGTTCTGGGGTGCGCTTTAGCCACTCTTCTTTCAAAGGGATCGAACGATTCGTAAAGATACCATCTATACAACCATTTTCATCTGTACCTGAAACAGGAAGAATGACAGCATCAAGCTTCTCGACTTGATCACTGTCAAATTCAAGTTCCACCGCTTCGGTATAGCTCCCGTTCAATTGATCGAATCCGGCTAAATAAACATGTGCACCCCACTCATTTAATCTTCTTATGATTTCAATTTGTCGGGCATCGCCCCCTATGACTGCTACATGATATTCTGTAAGCATGCCGGAAGTCTCCTTTATAAGTGGTGTAATCTCCTTTTATCGTATGCAGAAACAGATCGTTAGTGATTTCCTAAAAGCCTAAGCACGGGCATAAAAAAAGCTACAACAATGTGTTGTAGCTCAATCTTTCTTTAATAATATTGTATCTTCACCAATAATTGAAATTTGCTTCCACTCAATCTCGATTTGATCCCGACTTTTAAACAGCCCTTCATTTAAAATGATTAACGATTGAATCAAACCATTGTCAGGATCCACAATTAAATCTGCTTTACCAAGGATCCCGAGTTTCTTCCCTTCATCGACATCAATGACTTCCTTTTGGGACAATTCCTTCAACCTCAACGCCAATCAGCCTCCTCGTTTTTCACTCATTAATTCTGCTAATGTGCCAATCCTATACTGTTTCTGAATGACGGGTATCAATTCATCCAAGCTGGACGCTGTTACTGCAGTTGGATGCATCAGGACTGTTGCGCCATTATGCAACTTACTTGTAATTCGATGCAGAAAAACATCTTTGGTAGGTTTCTTCCAATCAATGGAATCTACAGTCCAGAGGATGGTCTGCATATCCAATTCCTGAGCTGCTTCGACTGCCGACATCGTAAAACTTCCTGCCGGGGGCGCAAACCATTCGATATCACTTTCAATCAAGCTTGATATGATGCTGTTTGCCTTATCTAAGTTAACCATTGCTTGAGATTTAGACAGTTTGGCAAAATCTTTATGACCATAACCATGACTGCCAATCAGATGACCTTCTTCTTCAATCATCTGAACTAAATCTTTATGTTCAGCCGCAAACGCTCCATCGATGAAAAAATTTGCTTTGACTCGGTGTTTCGATAACGTCTCCACCATATCCGGGATAAATTCAGCTCCCCACGAAACATTAATCAGCAGCGCAACCATTTCTTTGTCGGGATGACCGCGGTAAATCGGTGAAACGGGCAGCTCTTCTAACGAAACTTCTGGAGGTATTTGTTCAAACACAAGTTTGTCTTCATTAAACTTTCCATCTTTTTTCATCTTGTTATAAGATTTCTCTATACTTACTTTTCTTCCGTTTAAACCGGGTGTCTTTTTCCAAACCTGATCAATGTACGCATTTTGAGGCTCTATAAAATAATCCTGCTGCTTACTTTTAATCCTTTCGTATAAAGGATTGGAGGAAGAGACAGGATTGCTCTGGTTTAATGACATATAGACAGCCAAACAGCTGATCAGTAGAAAAACGATGACGGCAGGCTTTATGTACTTGTTCACGGAAAGTCCCCCTTCTTAAGCAGGATATGCTTAAAAGGGGTTGTCTAGAATTTCAGGCAAAAAAAAAAGAGACTGGCAAGCCAGTTTCTTTTTAATCCTGTGTTTCTTGTTCTTTTTTCTCATCAATCAAAATCGCTTTCCGTGAAAGGTTAATTCTTCCTTGTTTATCGATTTCTTTGACTTTTACTTTAATGGTATCACCTAGAGAAACAACATCTTCCACTTTTCCAATACGCTCTTCAGCCAATTCAGAAATGTGAACGAGTCCTTCTTTCCCTTTAAACAGTTCAACGAAAGCTCCAAATTTCTCAATCCGTTTTACTTTTCCATCGTACACTTCGCCAGCTTCTACTTCTCTGACGATATCTTCAATGATCTTCTTAGCGACTTTGTTCATTTCCGCATCTGTGGAAGAAATAAACACAGTGCCGTCCTGTTCAATGTCAATTTTCACACCTGTATCATCAATGATTTGATTAATTTGTTTACCGCTTGGTCCTATTACATCACGAATTTTGTCAGGGTTAATCTTCATGGTCATAATCTTAGGAGCATACTGAGAAAGTTCACTTCTCGTTTCCGGAATGGTCGCAAGCATTGAACTTAAGATCTCTTTGCGGCCTTTTTTCGCTTGTATAAGGGCTTCTTCTAAGATCTCACGAGACAATCCGTCTATTTTAATATCCATTTGTAATGCGGTAACACCTTTATCAGTTCCTGCGACTTTAAAGTCCATGTCTCCGAGGAAATCTTCCATACCTTGAATGTCCGTGAGAATTGTATAATCATCCCCGGACTTAACAAGACCCATGGCTATACCTGCTACTGGTGCTTTAATAGGAACACCAGCGTCCATCATCGCTAACGTGCTTGCACAAATACTAGCTTGTGATGTGGAACCGTTTGATTCCAGAACCTCTGACACAAGGCGCATCGTATAAGGGAATTCTTTCTCAGATGGAATAACGACTTCCAGAGCACGTTCCCCTAATGCACCGTGACCAATTTCACGACGTCCAGGTCCACGTATTGGGCCTGTTTCTCCTACTGAAAATTTAGGAAAGTTATAATGGTGCATGAAACGTTTGGATTCCTCAAGATCCAGTCCATCTAATATTTGCACATCTCCTAGGGCACCTAGTGTACAAATGCTTAGAGCCTGCGTTTGTCCTCTCGTAAACAGTCCGGAACCGTGGGTACGCGGCAGCACGCCTACTTTAGAGGATAATGGACGAATCTCATCAACACCGCGGCCATCAGGGCGAATCTTATCTTTCGTAATTAGACGGCGCACTTCCTCTTTCACGATGTTCTCTAAAATGGTTTTAACCTGCTTCATTATTTCTTCATCGGCTTCCATTTCTTCATAAGCTTCAACGACAGCCTGTTTAGCTTCGTCAATCGCTTCTTCACGCGCTTTCTTTTCTTCCGTTTTAATCGCATCTACTATTGAATCTGTCGCCTCTGCTTCAACTTTATCCTTTAGCTCCTGATCAAGATCAAACAGCTGCACGTCCATTTTTTCTTTTCCAACCGCTTCAATAACTTCTTCCTGAAAAGCAACTAAGCGCTTGATTTCTTGGTGGCCGAACATGATGGCTTCCAGCATGTCTTCTTCAGGAACTTCCTGAGCTCCTGCTTCAACCATGTTGATCGCATCTTTCGTTCCGGCGACGGTCAAATCGATATCGCTTTTCTCTTGCTGTTCTACCGTTGGGTTAATGATTAACTCGCCATCGACTCTTCCAATAATAACTCCAGCAATCGGACCGCCGAATGGAATATCTGAGATCCCTAAAGCAAGGGAAGATCCAAGCATTGCGGCCATTTCTGATGAACAATTCTGATCTACGCTCATGACCGTACTGATAACTTGTACATCATTTCGGAAGCCATCAGGGAACATAGGACGGATGGGGCGGTCAATCAGACGTGAAGCTAGGATAGCTTTTTCGCTTGGACGTCCCTCTCGTTTAATAAATCCTCCTGGAATCTTTCCAACAGCGTATAAGCGCTCTTCATAGTTCACAGTTAGTGGGAAAAATGGCAAGTCCTTCGGCTCTTTAGAACCAGTTGCGGTTGAAAGAACGGATGTATCGCCATAACGAATCATAGCAGCTCCATTAGCTTGTTTAGCCAGCTCTCCTACTTCTACAGAGAATGTACGGCCTGCTACTTCAATTGAAAATACTTGCTTTTCATCTGCCATAAAGCACTTTACTCCTCTCAAAACAATAAATTAAAAATAGTGCCTACTCTTTAGAGTTTACACCCTACTGTATGTAAACATACAGAAAAAGCGGGAATAACTCCCGCTTTTTCAATCTTACTACATTAACGACGCAAGCCAAGACTCTTAATTAACTCACGGTAACGTGTAATATCTTTATTACGTAGGTAGTTAAGCAAGTTACGGCGTTTACCTACCATTTTAAGCAAGCCACGACGAGAATGATGATCCTGCTTGTGTGTACGCAGGTGATTGTTCAAAGTCGTGATTTGTTCAGTAAGTACAGCAATTTGCACTTCCGCAGAACCTGTGTCATTGTCATGAGTTTTATACTCATTGATCAGTTCTTGTTTACGTTCCTGTGTGATAGCCATTATAGCTACACCTCCTATAATTTATAGAATTCCCTTTCCCCGAGCGGACGTCGGAGTTACGTGCCGCCAAGCGAAGGTTCCATATTAAAGCGTACAATTTTTATGACTAAAATGCAAGGGGAAACTATGTTACAGCTGAAAATAGCGGCGAATCTCCCTTTCGTCTCTATTAAGCTGGGCAGTAATATCCTCAACTCCATTAAATTTCTGCTCATCTCGTATAAAATGATGAAAGAAGACTTTTAAACGAGTGCCATATAAATCCTCGTCAAAATCAAACACATGTACTTCCAAGCTTGGGCTGGCAGCTTCGGAATGAAACGTTGGTTTCATTCCGAAGTTGGCCATTCCATAGTATCTCTCCCCTTTATACTCAACTGTAACGGCATAAACACCAACCTTTGGTAAATATTGTTCCTCCATGTCGGTGATATTTGCAGTCGGATAGCCAATCGTTCGTCCTCTTTCGTCACCAGCAACAACTGTGCCCTCAATATTAAACTCACGCCCCAGCAGTTCATTGACGGACGATACATTTCCTTTCTTCAATAGGTCTCGTATCCTCGTCGAACTTACCTTGGTATGCTCTTGATCTATTCGATCAACTACTGTGTACGTCAGTCTGCCTTTAGCGTGCTGGGGAAGTGTCTCCATAGAGCCTTTACCTTTATGACCATAACTAAAATCAAAGCCCGCCACAACGTGTTTAATGTTTAATTCAACAAAATAGTCGTCAACAAATTTCTCTGGTGGAAGGGCAGCTAACGACTGATCAAATCGAACGATGAATAAGTAATGTATTCCCATGGCCTCCAAGATCTCCTGCTTTTCAGACAGTGGAGTAATGTAGCGGGCATGTTGAATTTTTTTATTTAACACAACAGAAGGATGAGGATCAAACGTCATCACAGCCGTTTGTATTCCAAGTTCTTTCGCCTTATCCTGGGCGGTTTTGATAACTTCTTGATGACCCTTATGGACACCATCAAAAAAACCGACTGCCACAGAACTTGGTTCTAAGTGGAGATCGTGTTTCGGTAATGACTCAGATAATTCAATTGTTTTCATATTACTCACCTGCTTTATTTGAGTAAAGTTTAAAATACTCGAACGGGTTTTATGCGATCCGGTTTTGTTGGGTGTATTTGATAAATAGCTAACACTTCTTGCTCACACATCACGCTGAAAATAGAGGCTGTAAGCTCATTTGGCTTCGGCAGCACTTGACCGTGCTTAATCGCTTGTCTTTGATCTTCTGTTATGTGATAGGTCTCAACGTGTTCCAGCCCTTTCGAAAGGGGCAGCAGCAATCTTTCCCCATTTCCATGATCAATGGCTTCTTGAACCTGATCAAAAGTCAGACAATCCTCTTTGGCAATTGCACCCGTTTTTAACCTCACAAGTGCAGACATATGCGCCGGAAATCCCAGCACTTTGCCAATATCTACACAAAGTGTGCGAATATACGTCCCTTTTGAACAAGCGACGCGAATGGAAAAAGAGAATTGAGCGTCTGAGACAGATCCCTCCTGATCAAGTAATTCAATGCTTGAAATACATACTTTCCGCTGGGGCCTTTCTACTTCTATCCCTTCACGTGCATATTGATACAGACGCTTTCCTTTTACTTTTACGGCTGAATACATCGGAGGAATTTGGTTGATTTCACCAGTAAATCGTTCTAGAACTCTCTCTACTTGTTCAAGAGGAATCGCTTCGGCCACGGGTTTATGTTCGATCACATCACCACTTGCATCCTCTGTTTCCGTAGAAGTGCCAAGCGTCACAGTCGCTTCATAGACTTTTTCCGTATCTGTTAAAAAAGGCACGATTTTCGTCGCTTTCCCTACACAGAGCGGGAGCACACCTTCCACGTCAGGATCCAGGGTACCCGTATGCCCGATTTTCCGAGTATGTAACATACCACGCGCTTTACTGACACAATCGTGTGAAGTAAAACCTTTCTCTTTCCATAATGGGAGAATACCATGCATGAATTCCACCCCACAATCATTATTTATACATACAGAATCCGTGCCTATCACAGCACGGATTCTTTTGTGCACATCTACCTGAATACTTAAGTCGTTCCTAAGCAATTCAGTCTTTTTCGTTAGCTATCAGTATCATTTAAATCCTTTAAAATCGTTTCGATACGATTTCCTCGTTCAATGGCCTCATCAAATTCAAACATGATTTCCGGCGTTTTGCGCAAGCGGATCCTCTGCCCAATTTCAGAGCGGATAAAGCCTTTTGCTTTAGCCAACCCCACGAGTGTATCATGTTTTTGTTTGTCATCTCCAAGGACCGAAATATAGACCTTAGCTTGTTGAAGATCACCCGTTACTTTCACTTCCGTAACAGTAACAAATCCCACTCGAGGATCTTTAATCTTCTTGCTGATAATATCGCTCATTTCTTTCTTCATTTGCTCACCGACACGGTTAGCTCTTAAGTCATTCATTCTTTCTTCACCTCTTCAAAAACTAAACGTCTACAACCATTCTTGGACTGTTTCTGTTCGTTCTAATTCAGGAAAAGAATCCACGAAGGCTAAAGCTTGCTGGATCGTTTGCTCAGCGATGACTTTACTGCTTGATATGGTTACGATCCCTATACACGTCCGCTGCCAGAGATTCTGATGATCCAGTTCACTGACAGCTACGTTAAATTCATTCTTCAGCCTCGTTTGTACTCTTTTAATAACGGAACGCTTTTCTTTCAAGGACTGAGCATCATAAACAATCGCTTCCAGCTCAGCACTTAAAATCATGTACGTTCAATTTCCTGCATGACATAAGGTTCGATGATGTCACCGACTTTTACGTCATTAAAGTTCTTCACCGTAATGCCGCACTCATAGTTCTGTGCAACCTCTTTAGCGTCATCTTTATATCGTTTAAGGGCATCTATTTCCCCTTCATAAATGACGACACCATCACGAATCACACGAATGCCTGAATCTCTAGTGATTTTGCCATCCGTTACATAGGAACCGGCAATCGTACCCACTTTGGATACTTTAAAGATTTCGCGAACTTCCACTTGCCCGATGATTTTTTCTTCATATTCTGGATCCAGCATACCCTTCATAGCTGCTTCTATTTCTTCCATTACCTTATAGATAATGTTGTGCAAACGGATTTCTACATCTTCTGATTCAGCAGCTTTTCTTGCATTTCCATCTGGACGGACATTAAACCCGATAACAATCGCATTGGAAGCAGAAGCAAGTGAGATATCTGATTCTGTAATAGCTCCAACACCCGTGTGAATGATCTTCACTTTCACACCTTCAACTTCGATTTTTTGAAGTGAACCAGCCAATGCCCCAAGGGACCCTTGAACATCTGCTTTTAAGATGAGATTGATATCCTTAATGTTCCCATGTTTAATTTGTTCAAACAAATCATCAAGACTTACTTTAGCCGTGGAGCCTCGTTCAGCTTCAATTTGTTTCTGCTGACGCGCTTCTCCAATTGAACGAGCTTTCTTCTCGTCTTCAAAAGCCAGAAAACGATCACCTGCTTGCGGTACGTTGTTTAACCCGGTAATCTCAACTGGTGTAGAAGGTCCGGCCACTTTAACTCTTCTGCCAATTTCGTTCACCATTGCACGAACACGACCATGTGTGTTGCCCACGACAACAGCGTCACTAACTTTCAATGTTCCATTTTGAACTAGAAGGGTAGCGACTGGCCCCCGCCCTTTATCAAGCTCGGCCTCGACAACTGTTCCATACGCTAGGCGATCCGGGTTTGCTTTGAATTCTTCCATTTCAGCTACAAGAAGAATCATTTCCAGCAGTTCATCGATCCCTTCTCCCTTAACCGCAGACATTTTAACGAAAATGGTATCTCCGCCAAAATCTTCAGAGATCAACTCATATTCCATTAATTCCTGCATAACACGGTCAGGGTTTGCCCCTTCTTTATCCATTTTATTAACAGCAACGATAATTGGTACCTCAGCAGCTTTAGCATGGTTAATGGCTTCGCGAGTCTGCGGCATAACTCCGTCATCTGCTGCTACAACTAAGATGGCGATATCAGTAATTTGGGCACCGCGGGAACGCATGCTTGTAAAAGCAGCGTGACCAGGCGTATCGAGAAAAGTAATCTTCTTATCGTTTTCTTCTACTTGATAAGCACCAATATGCTGAGTAATCCCGCCTGCTTCGCCTTCCGTAACTTTAGTATCACGAATCGAATCAAGCAGCGTAGTTTTTCCGTGGTCAACGTGTCCCATAATCGTAACGACTGAAGGGCGCTCCTGCAGATCTTCCTCGGCATCATCAAAAATGATGTTCTCGATATCGGTTTCGTCTACCACGACTTCCTCTTCAACCTCTACATTGAATTCTGCACAAATCAATTCAATTGAGTCACTATCAAGATCCTGATTTTTCGTAGCCATAACTCCTAAGCCCATTAGTTTCTTAATGATCTCAGCTGAATCTTTTTTCAGCTTTTCAGCAAGTTCTCCTACTGTTAAGGAACCGGAATAGGTGATTTTTTCTGGTGTTTGGTTCTTCTTAGGCTGTTGCTTTTGATTGTGCTGAGGCCTTTGCTGCTTTTTATTTTGCGGACGATGATTGTTTTTTGATTTCTTATTGTTTCTCTGGTCACGATTTTGATTGGGTCTTTGGTTTTTCTTGTTGTTATTGTTCGGCTTATTGCTGACAGGCTTACTCTCTTTTTGCTGTCCTTTGCCAAACGCCTGATCCAGTTTCCCTTTTACATCATCTTCTACCATAGACATATGGTTAGACACTTCTACTTTCATTTCTTTTAATTTATCAATTACTTGTTTGCTTGATAGTTCATTTGCTTTCGCATATTCATAAACACGCATTTTACTCATTCTGTCACCCCCGAATAGATTCATCGAGCAGCGATTGCAACTTTTTCGCAAATCCTTGGTCAAGAACTGCGATCGCAACTCTCCCTGACTTCCCCATGGCTTGTGAAAGAGTTTCACGATCATCCACCACATAGCAGGGTATTTGATAAGAGCTACATTTATCTGTAAGCTTCTTCATCGTTTGTTTTCCAGTATCATTGGCAATAAGGACTAATTTCGCCCGGCGCTTCTGGATATCTTTTACAATATGTTCCTCGCCAAGCGTCAGCTTCCCCGCTCTTAAAGCCAGTCCAATGATATTTAAGTAAGAGCCAGCCATTAGTCTTGAACCTCTACGATGGCTCTTAATTCGTCATAGACGTCAGCTTCTACCTTGGCGTTTAAGTGACGGTTAAGTACTTGCTGTTTTTCTGCCTGTTCGATTACATCTAGGCTTTTTGAAATATAAGCACCTCGCCCATTTTTCTTTCCTGTCTGGTCGACAAATACTTCTCCGTCCTTATTACGTACAACTCGGATCAGCTGTTTCTTTGGCTTCATCTCTTGCGTAACCACGCATTTACGCAGTGGAATTTTCCTTTGTTTAGGTTGGGCCATCTGATTCGCCCCCTTATTCTTCTGTTATTTCGTCTATTTCTTCTTCATCTGAAGCTGGTTGTTCGGTTAGCACACCCTGCTCAACCGCTTCACTTTCACTCTTTATATCAATTTTCCAACCTGTCAATTTAGCTGCGAGACGAGCATTTTGCCCTCGTTTACCAATGGCTAAAGATAATTGATAATCCGGTACTATGACCGTGGTTGCTTTTTCCTCTTCATCTACGAGTACTTCTACTACCTTTGATGGGCTAAGCGCATTGGACACATATTCAATTGGGTCCTCGGACCATTGAACAATATCAATTTTCTCACCCTTTAACTCATTCACGATAGCTTGAACACGCTGGCCGCGCTGACCTACACATGAACCAACCGGGTCTACTTCCGGATCTCCCGCATGAACAGAGATCTTTGAACGGTCTCCCGCTTCCCGGGCAACAGACTTCACTTCTACCGTTCCATCATATATCTCAGGAACTTCCATCTCGAATAAGCGTTTTAACAGGCCAGGGTGGGTTCTAGATACATAAATATGAGGTCCTTTATTACTATTTTCTACTTTAGTGACAAAAACCTTCAAACGATCATGAACATCATACGTTTCCGTCGGCATCTGTTCACCTTCAGGCAACCTGGCTTCAATCTTGCCAAGATTAACATAAACGAACCTTGGGTCTTTTCGTTGAATAATACCTGTCATAACATCTTCTTCGCGGTCCACATATTCACCGTAAATGATGCCGCGTTCTGCTTCACGGACACGCTGAGTTACGACTTGTTTAGCAGCCTGGGCCGCAATTCTTCCAAAATTAGCTGGAGTCACTTCGACTTCAATGACATCCTCCAACTCGTAATTCGGGTCAATACCTTTAGCTTCTTCCAATGAAATCTCTTGTTGAGGATCCATAGACTCTTCAACAATGGTTTTTCTTGCAAAAACCTTCATAGAACCCTCGTCTTCATTAATATCAACACGAACGTTTGTTGCCGAGTTAAAATTCTTCTTATAAGCCGAAATTAACGCAGCTTCCAGCGCTTCCAGCAATAAATTTTTGTCAATGCCCTTTTCCTTTTCTAAATAATTCATGGCATCAAAAAGTTCACTACTCAACAGCTTTCTCCCCCTTAATTAAAAGTGACAGCCAAATTTGCTTTGGCAATTTTGTCAAAAGGTACCTCTAGTTGCTTTTTACGCGATTTAATACGTATTTCAATCGTTGCTATATCATCTTCAAATTGCACTAATTTACCTTCAAATTCTTTTTCATTCTCCAATGGTTCGTATAACTTCACATAAATATGTTTGCCTGTGTGTTTCATGAAATCTTCTTTTGTTTTCAGAGGCCGTTCTGCACCAGGAGAGGAAACCTCCAAAAAGTATGGCATGTCGATAGGATCAATTTCATCTAATTTTTCACTTAGCTTTTCAGATACTTGCCCGCATTCTTCAATATCTATACCTTCAGGTTTATCAAGAAAGACGCGCAGAAACCAATTCTTGCCTTCTTTCTTAAATTCGATATCTACAAGTTCAAGATTCATGTCCTTAGCAATGGGAATGACGAGTTCTTCAGCAATTTCGGTTACATTTTTACTCATGGAATCCCTCCTTTTACTCCTGTTTATTGACGATTTGGTGTAATTCTATACTTTTCATCTTCCTTATTATCGTTCGAAAGGAAACCGCTATGAATAAGTTCATAGCGGCTTTCTTGCACAATGATACGAGTCCTTCTAAGTAAAAGAGAGCCGTAAATATAAACGAAAGAGTGGGTTTCCCCACTCTTTCGCCCGACTCTATCGTTCTAATCACCATAAAAAATATACCATAGATACTACATTTATGCAAACAACGAAAGGCAAAAGCTCCCGGGTAGACACGAAACGCATAACCAAACCATGAAGTGGCGGATCTTTTGCCACGTAATGGGATGGCTTATGTTGGAAGTGTTTGCCCGTTGCAGCTAGACATCAACGAAAGGCGGAAGCTTCCGAGGATACACGAATTAAGGAAGTTCGACTAAGACCGGCACGTCCTGTACCAACACCGAACGCCCCCACATCGTGTAGTGATATTTCAACGTCGAACTAAGGCTAGGGTATAATTAAACTTCTTAAGCAACAAAACTTACGATGTGCTGTTTTAGCGGAGAAAATATACGGAGACTCCTGCGGGAGGAAAGGCCTAGGTGAGACCCCACAGTGCGCCAGCACGAGGAGACTCAACAGCCGCCCGCGGAAAGCGAAGTATATTTTCGTAGCGGGTTATATGCACCAACCATGGTTTCTGCTTAGTTCGAATTTCTATTTGATGAAACCCTTTTGTCCTAACCTAAAGAGCCAACGTCGAACTTCCCCACGTTGTGTGGGGCATAAGCTTCAATACTTGAGTTAAAAAAGCGAAAGTTGATTTTCTTCTGGCATGCCAGTTAAACAACCTTGCTGATCTAAATACTCAAGGACTGTTTTTGAAATACGACTGCGTTCACGTAAATCCTGCTTGGAGAGAAATTCCCCTTCCCCTCTCGCGTTTACAATATTAATCGCAGCATTTGTACCCAAACCATCCACAGCATTAAATGGCGGAATTAATTGGTTATCTTCAACCAAGAAATCCGTTGCATTTGATTCATACAAATCAACACTCTTAAAGCCATAGCCTCGTTCACACATTTCCAGCGCCAATTCGAGCACAGTCATTAAACTTTTCTCTTTAGGTGTTGCATCTAAACCTTTCGTTTGGATCTCTTCAATCCGTTTACGAATAGCATCAGATCCTTTAATCATCGTCTCCAGTTCAAAGTCACTTGCTCTAACGGTAAAGTACGCCGCATAAAAGTAAATAGGGTAATGGACTTTAAAATAAGCGATTCGAACGGCCATCAACACATAGGCTGCGGCGTGAGCTTTCGGGAACATGTACTTAATTTTTTTACAGGAATCAATATACCAATCAGGTACACCATGCTTTTTCATCTCTTCGATCCATTCATCCTGAAGACCTCGGCCTTTTCGCACAAATTCCATGATTTTAAAAGCGAGCGATGGTTCAAGTCCCTTGTGCATGAGATATACCATAATATCATCCCGGCAGCCAATTACTTCAGGCAGTGTACAAATCCCATCATTAATCAGCTGTTCAGCATTTCCAAGCCACACATCTGTACCATGCGAAAGGCCGGAAATAATGACGAGTTCGGCAAATGTCTTTGGTTTAGTGTCCTCAAGCATTTGTCTTACAAAACGTGTACCAAATTCTGGGACACCCAGCGTGCCTGTTTTACACATGATTTGCTCGGCCGTTACACCCAATGCCTCTGGACCACTGAAAATTTTCATCACTTCTGGATCGTCGACAGGAATTTCTTTCTGATCAATCCCGCTTAAATCCTGCAGCATCCGAATTACTGTCGGATCATCGTGTCCGAGAATATCAAGCTTGAGCAAATTATCGTGAATTGAATGGAAGTCAAAGTGCGTGGTCTTCCATTCCGATTTAGTATCATCGGCCGGAAATTGAATCGGTGAAAAATCAAAGATGTCCATATCATCCGGTACGACAATGATCCCCCCTGGGTGCTGGCCAGTTGTCCGTTTGACACCCGTACAACCTTGTACCAGTCTGTCGATTTCAGCATTTTTATACTGCAGCTGGTTATCGCCGGCATATCCTTTCACATACCCATAGGCCGTCTTCTCTGCAATCGTTCCAATGGTACCGGCACGATATACATTGTCTTCACCAAACAACACTTTTGTGTAGTTGTGGGCATGCGGCTGATACTCACCGGAAAAGTTCAAGTCAATATCTGGTACTTTATCTCCTTTAAAGCCTAAGAACGTTTCGAATGGAATATCCTGGCCATCTTTTTTATAAGCTGTCCCGCACTCAGGGCAGTCTTTTTCGGGAAGGTCAAAACCACTTCCGATCGAACCATCAGTAAAAAACTCATGATGACGGCAATTCGGACACACATAATGAGGCGGCAGCGGATTTACTTCAGAAATCTCCGTCATGGTGGCAACGAGCGAAGAACCGACAGATCCGCGTGACCCTACTAAATATCCATCCTCAAGTGACTTGGTCACCAGTTTTTGAGAGATTAGATAAATAACTGCGAATCCATTACCTATAATACTCTCAAGCTCTTTTTCTAATCTCTTTTCCACGAGCTCTGGTATAGAATCACCGTAAAGACTCCTGGCCTTGTTGTAGGACATTTCCCTGATTTCCTGATCAGCACCCTCAATGTTAGGGGTGTACAAATCCTCTTTAACAGGATTAATCACTTCAATACGCTCATTAATGGCATGTGTGTTGGCTACAACGACTTCTTCTGCTTTCTCCTTTCCTAAAAAGGAGAATTCTTCTATCATCTCATTCGTCGTTTTAAAGTGAACGTCAGGAAGTGTTTGACGATTAAGCGGATTTCCGCTTTGTGATGAAATGAGAATTTGCCGGTACATTTTATCATGGGGTTCTAGATAATGCGTGTTGCCTGTAGCTGCAACTGTCTTACCTAATCGTTCCCCCATTTGTACGATTTTTTTCAAAATATCATAGATTTGTGCTTCGTTCTGAACAAGATCCTTTTCGATCAAATGAGCATAATTTCCAGGTGGCTGGATTTCAAGAAAATCATAGAACTCTGCGACTTTCTCAGCTTCTTCCGCTGATTTCTGCATCATCGTCTCAAAGACTTCCCCTTTATCACAGCCAGACCCTATGAGCAGTCCTTCTCTTAGCTTGGAGAGACGGGATCTTGGCACACGCGGGACTCGATAAAAGTAATTTACATGAGCCTCTGAAACGAGACGATACATATTCTTTAATCCCGTGCTATTAACTGCGAGCAAAGTGACATGGGAAGGACGGGAGCGCTGATAGGCCTTTCCTTCCCCCATGTAGTCATTAAGATTGTTATGGTTTGTTATCTCACGTTCGATTGCCTTCTTGACAAGTTTCCATAGTAAATAACCTGTTGCTTCCGCATCATAAATCGCCCTATGGTGCTGGGTCAATTCAATATCGAAATGTTTACAAAGGGTATTTAATCTGTGATTCTTCAACTCTGGCACAAGAAATCTAGCAAGCTCGAGTGTGTCAATTACGGGATTTGACGATTTCGGGTAATCAATACGCTGGAATCCAGCATTAAGAAAGCCCATATCAAAGCTTGCGTTATGAGCAACTAAAATGTCGTCAGCCATCCATTGATGGAAATCTTTTAACACGTCACCGATTTCCGGAGCATCTTTTACCATATCATCCGTAATACCCGTGAGATCAATCGTTGTTTGGGAAAGAGGATGATGGGGGTTGGCAAACGATTCGAAGCGGTCAATAATTTCTCCACCTTTTACTTTCACAGCAGCGAGTTCAATAATTTTATCATAGACAGCAGACAATCCAGTTGTTTCTACGTCAAAAACAACATACGTATCTGTTTCAAGATCACGATCCTGTGGTTCATAAGCGATGGGCACCCCATCATCAACTAAATTAGCTTCCATGCCATAAATCACCTTTACACCATGCTTTTCTCCGGCAGCATGTGCTTCTGGATAAGCTTGAGCACCCGCATGGTCGGTGATGGCCATCGCTTCATGACCCCAATTCGCAGCCTGAGCAATCAGCCGGGCGGCAGACACAGGGGCATCCATTTGACTCATCGTAGTATGAGCATGCAATTCAATCCGCTTTGCTCCCTCAGCAGCTTCATCTTTGCGTAGTTTGGGAGCAATTTCATTAATATCATTGGCCATCATCGTTAATTCGTTTGTAAAATTGTCTGTTTGGATGCTTCCCCTTGCCTTAATCCAAACCCCTTTGTTCACTTGTTTAAACATTTCAGCGTGGTCATCCCCGCGTGAGAACATTTTAATCGAAAATGAATCAGTATAATCGGTAGCTTTAATCAGCAATAAATGGCGGCCGGACCGCAACTCTTTAATCTCTGCATCGAACACATATCCTTCGATGATCTTGCGACGCTCTTCCTCTTCAATACTCTCCATGGGCTCAGAATCTTCCTGAATTTTATAACCAATCTCAATGGGACCCTTAGGTTTGCTAACTTCTTTCTCTTTAGCACGCTCTTCTTGTTCTTTAACGGCCTTTTGAACAAGTTGTTTATCTTCTTTCTGACGTTCTTCCTGGAACTTCTTCAATTCCTCATGTTCTTCTTTTACACGTGTTGTCAACATAAGCGCCGGTAAGCCGGACTGCCCGCAGAAACTCTGCAGTGGTGTTTCTAATTTTTTTTTCACGGCATGACTTTCCGCCAGGTTTCTACAAGTTAACGTAATCTTGTTCCCGTTAATTTCAGGGTGCTGTTCCATTAACAGATCTTTATACCCTGGTGACAAATTGGTCATAGATTGGATAAACCCCTGCCAATATTCACCCATCGTTTCAGGCGGAAGAGATGGATCCGACGTATTAATCGTCCAATCGATGGCAGCAATCGACCGGAACGCTGCCTGCAGCTTACTTGTAAAAAGCTGATACACAGAAGGCGGCAATACACGGGGAAGCGAAAAATAAAAATGCCATTTCTTCTCTGCTTTATATACAATCAGTTTTTCAAGTGAACTGTCTGTAAAGTGAGGCTGTATCAGATCTTGAGGAAACTGAATTTGCTCCAATAAATAATGCATTTTCTCCTGGTTGGTTACACCCAATGTGATTCCTCCCTATAGGCGGGTATTCATGGATACGATCTCGGTTGCATAAGCATGTATGAAAGAGGATCAAATCTTACTGTTTAAACCACTCATTTACAGTAGAAAGCACGTCGGATTGATCAACTTCGGACTGTTCTCCGGTTGTACGCTCTTTCATTTCAATAATGCCTTCTCCCGCCCGTTTTCCTACAGTTAATCGCAGCGGAATGCCAAACAAATCACTATCAGCAAACTTTACGCCGGCTCTTTCTTTGCGATCATCATAAAGTACTTCAATTCCCTCTGTCTTAAGCTGATCATATAATTGGTCTGCCAGCTGTTTCTGTTCCTCTTTTTTAGGATTTAAAGAAAGCAGGTGAACCTGGAAGGGCGCAATATGAGCCGGCCATGTAATGCCGCGCTCATCGTTGTACTGTTCAACAATGGCCGCTACTGTCCTTGAGACCCCAATTCCGTATGATCCCATAATCATTGTCTGAGCCTTGCCCTGGTCGTCTAAATAACTCGCATTCAGGTTCTCAGCATAAAACGTGCCCAGCTTAAATACATGTCCCACTTCAATTCCACGAGCAAATTGAATATGACCCTGTCCATCTGGGGAAGGATCTCCTTCTTTTATAAAACGCAGGTCAGCATACTGGCTTACTTTAAAATCCTGTTCAGGAGTAACATTGACAAAATGATACCCCGCTTCATTTGCACCACAAGAGACATTTGCCAGAACTTCTACTGCATAATCAGCTACGACTTCAACCTCTTCAGAGACGCCAACAGGTCCTAGTGACCCAAACCCTGTTCCGAGCAATTCTTTTGTCTTTTCTTCACTGGCAAGTTCCACGATATCTGCATCGTAAAGGTTCTTTAATTTAATATCGTTCACTTCATGGTCTCCGCGTGTTACCACCATGACATAACGGTCATCTACTTTAAACATAATGGACTTTAAGCCTGCTTCTAATCCATGCCCTAGATAATCTGCAACATCCTGCATCGTTTTCTGGTCGGGGGTAGAGACCTTTTCCATCTTCTTAGAAGTTTCTGTGGACTTTTCATAAGTCATGATTACCGGAGCCATTTCAATATTGGCGGCATAGTCTGATGTGTCTGAATAAGCAATCACATCTTCACCCACATCTGAAAGTACCATAAATTCGTGGGTATCCTTTCCACCCATCTGGCCTGAATCTGCAATAACTGCGCGAAAGTTTAGCCCAAGGCGTTTGAAAATATTTGAATAGGCTTGAAACATTTGGTTGTAGCTCTCATCCAGACTCTCGAAAGATTCATTAAACGAATAAGCATCTTTCATTAAGAATTCACGTCCGCGCAACAGTCCAAAGCGGGGACGCTTTTCATCGCGGAATTTATTCTGAATTTGAAAAACCGTTAACGGCAAGCGCTTATAACTTTTTATTTCATCGCGTACGATACTTGTGATGACTTCTTCATGGGTAGCTCCTAAAGCAAAATCTCGTTCATGACGATCATGAAGTCGCATGAGCTCCGAACCATAGGTGAACCAGCGTCCGCTTTCCTTCCACAACTCGGCAGGCTGAAGGGCTGCCATCATCATTTCATGAGCACCGATCTTCTCCATTTCCTCACGAACGATATCCTCTACTTTTCGTAAGACGCGGCGACCGATGGGCAGAAAACTATAAATACCTGATGCTATCTGACGTATGTAACCGGCACGTACGAGAAGCTGATGACTTTTAATTTCCGCATCTGCTGGAACTTCTTTTAATGTTGGGATTAACATTTGACTTTGTTTCATACATTCCACCTCTTCTTTTTCATTTAAAAATAGAAGCTGGAAGCGAAAGAGAGACCTGTACCCTCTCTGCTTCCAGCTGGCCATTTACAAGAATAAACGTTGGATATCATTCCATGTAACTACTAACATCAATAACATTAACAAGGCAAAACCAATAAAGTGAACAATGCCTTCTTTTTGCGGGTCAATTGGTTTGCCCCGCACGCCTTCCAGCCCTACAAACAGTAATCGTCCGCCGTCTAGTGCAGGAAGCGGGAGAAGGTTTACAATCCCAAGGTTTACACTAAGGATCGCCGTCCACATAAGGAAATTCATAAAGCCCGTTTGCACGACACGGTCTGTAGCATCATAGATGCCAACGGGGCCTGACAACATATCCAGTGAGAACTGACCGGTTACAAGCTTCCCGAGGTTCGTTAAAATTAACGTCCCCCATTCATAAGTCTGTGTAAACCCGTAGGTCAGTTTTTTAGCAAAGGAATCCTCGAAAGCTCTGGCCACACCTACTTGACCAATCGTTAACTCTCCTTGCTGGATTTGTGCTGGAGTTACATCGATTTTTACAGTTTGTCCATCGCGTTCTACAGTTAACGTGACTTGCTCTTCCGGGTGCTCCCTAACTATTTGAGTGAATTCATCCCAAGTATCGAGAGGTTCACCGTCTATGCCCACGACTTCATCACCTGCCTGCAGGCCAGCTTCTTCAGCTGGCGAATCAGGCTGAATCCCGCCAATCAATGCATTGTTTGCGGGTACTCCCTGTATAAATCCTAGAATCATAAATAAAATGATGGCAAGGACAAAGTTCATCATCGGCCCGGCAAAAAGCTGCATCGCACGCTTAGGGACTGATTTTGAAGCAAATTGACGGTCATAAGGGGCAATTTGCGTTTCTTTTTCATCCATCACAAACATTGCTTTTGGATCAACTTCAAAGGATAGTTTCTCATCTTCGTCGATTTCGTAACCCTCAATGATGAGACGATGGTCGAGATCAGCTCGCTCTACCTCGATTACTCGTGCATGGGGATGTTTGGACTTATTGTTAACAATAATCCGGCTTACTTTACCTTGCTGGTTGAACTCAAGTCCGATATGATGGCCCGCTTTAAGTTCAACAATTTCGGGGTCCTCACCTGCTACCCTTACGTATCCGCCGATAGGCAGCAAACGAATGGTATACAACGTTTCGTTTTTCGTGAATGCAAATATTTTCGGGCCGAATCCGATAGCGAATTCACGAGCTAACATTCCAGCTCGCTTTGCAAAAATGAGATGCCCCCACTCATGTACAAACACTAGCAGGCCAAACATGAGTATAAACGCAATTACTGTTGTCAAATGAAGCACCTTCCTTTTAGAGGTTGTTCAATCGCGTACGGTTATTTTAATTGAAGACGGACTCTTTTTCTCGTTTCCTCATCGATAGATAATATGGTAGACAAGTCTGGCTTATGAATCGTTTTATGCTGGGTCAGTTCTTGTTGAATCAATTGCTCGATATCAAGGAAGGAAATTTGTCCTTCTAGAAATAACTGAACAGCTTCTTCATTGGCAGCATTTAATACTGTTGTCATTGAGCCGCCTTCACGACCGGCTTCAAAGGCCATTCTTAAACAAGGAAAACGTTCCTGGTCCATTTTTTCAAAATGAAGTGTAGCGATTTCTTCAAGGTCCAGTCGTTTCGTATTTTCTAACGGGTAACGCTGCGGATAGGTTAAGGCATATTGAATCGGTACTTTCATATCCGGTGTGCCTAACTGTGCCATAACACTCCTATCTACAAACTCAACCATTGAGTGAATGACACTTTCTCTATGAAGAATAACATGAATTTGCTCATAAGGCACATCAAAAAGCCAATGAGCCTCGATTACTTCTAATCCTTTATTCATCATAGAAGCCGAATCAATCGTGATTTTCGCCCCCATACTCCAGTTTGGATGATTAAGGGCATCTTCAACCGTCACACCGACAAGTTCTTCTCTTTTTTTGTCGCGAAAACTTCCGCCAGAAGCTGTGATCATAAGTTTATGGATATCTTTCTGCCGCTCCCCATTTAAGGATTGGTAGATGGCTGAGTGTTCACTATCTACTGGTAAGAGAGGCACATTATTTTTTCGTGAGGCTTCCATAACTAAATGCCCGGCAGTCACCAGTGTTTCTTTGTTGGCAATCGCAATCGTTTTCTTAGCTTCAATAGCTTGAAGTGTAGCTTGCAGACCGATGCTGCCCATGACGGCATTCACAACTACATCTACCGCATCCGCAACACTTGCTTCCACCAGTCCATCATTGCCAACTAAAACCGGACCGCCTTGCCATTGCTTTTCCAGTTCCTGCTTCGTTCTTTCATCCTGAACCACAACTAAAGAAGGTTGAAACTCTTGAATGAGCGGCATCGCCTTATCTATATTTTTACCAAATGCCATAGCATATAAAGAAAACTCTTCTTTATGCAGCCGCAGCACTTCTAATGTTTGAATTCCGATGGAACCTGTCGCCCCAAGTAATGCAATTTGTTTCACCAGGGAATTCCCCTTTCACTACTAAAATTATTCAGCCAATGCAACTTACTATAGACAGTACCCATTCCATCGTTTGCAGGTTAACAAGCGCCGACTCATCTTCTGGAATAAATCCAATGAGATGGAGAATAGGAAGCATGAAGATAAGACTGTCAAAGCGATCCAATACACCGCCGTGCCCTGGAAGGATCTTTCCAGAATCCTTTACGGCATAATGCCTTTTTAAAGCAGATTCCACTAAATCACCAATTTGACCAGCGATAGAGATCAGAATGGTCACGAGCAGCACAGTAAACAGTGAATGGGTGAATGGCTCGATCATATGAAAAATATAGGCCACAATACAAGCAAGGACAACCCCGCCAACTGAGCCTTCAATTGTCTTCTTTGGGCTGATTTGCGGCCACAACTTGTGTTTGCCGAATAACCGCCCAAAGATGTAAGCACCGGTATCTGTAGCCCAAACCACAAACAAAGCATAAAAAATAAATTGCAGACCTTCTTCTCTCGTTACGATCAAATAATAGAAACCCATGCCGATATATATAGCTGACAGCAGCAGGAACCCAACATCGTCAAATGTGAACCGATTTTTGACAAGAACAGTATAACTCAGCAGAATAAGGACTGCTAACAAGGTCAACTCAGACTTTGTTACTGGTAAATCATAGTCCCAAAACATTCCCTGACTATACATCAGCGTCCACATCAGCAACAAGGTAATAACGGAAGCAACCGAATACCTGGCTATTTTTTTCATTCGCATAAGCTCATATATGGCTATGCTTGCAATAAGATAAACGAAGGCTTGAAATATAACATCGCCAAGCATAACGATAGGTAGAAAGATTAATGCAGCAACTACCGCTGTAATTGTTCGTTGTTTCATAGTACGTCACACCTTATATTCCGCCATAACGACGTTTGCGATTTTGATAGTCGTGTAGGGCTTCTTCAAATAATTGTTCATCAAAGTCCGGCCATAATACTTCTGTAAACCAGAACTCTGCATAAGCGAGCTGCCATAACAGAAAGTTGCTCAAACGCTGCTCTCCACTCGTGCGAATGAGCAAGTCGGGTTCAAATAGATCTGCTGTATATAAATGAGAAGAGAACAATTGTTCATTTATGTCCGAAGCGGAGAGCTCTCCACTTTCTACTCGTGCTGTAATTTGCTTGACAGCCTGGACCATTTCAAAACGACTTCCATAATTAAGAGCAAAATTTAAGATAAGTCCATTGTTGTTTGAAGTTCGTTCAATAGCTTCTTCGACAGCTTTTCGAGTATGCTCCGGGAGAAATTCTGTGTCCCCAATGGTTTGTACTTGCACGTTTCTTTCAATAAGTTCGGGCAAATATGTATTTAAAAAATCAATGGGTAATTTCATTAGGAAATCCACTTCACTTTTTGGCCGTTTCCAATTTTCTGTTGAAAACGCATAGAGAGTGAGTACACTGACGCCTACATCAGATGCATAACGTACAATTTTCTTGACTACACTCATTCCTTCTTTGTGGCCTGCTACCCTTGGCAAGCCTCGCTTCTTAGCCCAACGACCATTTCCATCCATAATAATTGCTACATGTTTTGGAATATGATCAGCATCAAGACTTTGAGATTGCTGGGTATTTTTTTTCTTATTTTTAGTAAATGGAATCTTGATTGGCATGCCATCATCCCCCAGTCCGTTGGTTCCACTCTTTCTATTATATACTATTATCCTACATCATGCCGCCCTTCACATAAAGAGCCCCTGGAAATTTAAATCATAACTAGTGTACAGCAATTGTAGTTAAGTTTCATTATATGACATGATTTTCTACAGTGTTTGACAGGCAACAAGCCTACTAATGCAAAATAAAAACCGCACTGCCAAACAGCGACAGTGCGGTTTTATACACCTATTGGCTTAATAGATCAAACTTCCATAATTTCGTCTTCTTTAGACTTAGCTAGTTTATCAATGGAGGCAATATTTTCGTCGGTTACTTTCTGTACATCATCCTGGTATTCACGAAGATCATCTTCAGTCAGTTCACCGTCTTTTTCCATTTTCTTCAAACGATCATTGGAGTCACGACGAATATTACGTACTTGAACTTTAGCTTCTTCTGAGTACTTACCGACCACTTTTGCTAAGTCCTTACGGCGTTCTTCTGTAAGTGCCGGAATATTAATACGGACTACATTACCGTCACTGGAAGGTGATAAACCAAGATCAGCTTTCTGAATCGCTTTTTCGATTTCTGAGATGGCAGATTTATCATAAGGTGTGATGACAAGTAAACGCGGTTCAGGCGCACCTACCTGGGCCAACTGGTTCAACGGAGTAGCAGCACCATAATAATCTACATAAACACTATCCAATATAGAAGGGTTCGCTCTTCCTGCTCTGACGGTAGCCAATTGACGAGAATAGGCCTGTACCGCTTGTTCCATTTGTTGTTTTGTTTCTTTAATCACGGCATCTGACATGATTATTTCCCCCTTACAATCGTTCCAATATTTTCACCCATTACGGCTTTCTTAATATTACCCTCTTCTGTAATAGAGAATACCAGTAAATCGATATCGTTGTCCATACATAAAGAAGAAGCCGTAGAATCCATTACACCTAAACCTTCATTCAAAACGTCCAAATAGGATATTTTATCATATTTCTTCGCTTCAACGTTTACTTTAGGGTCATCAGAATACACGCCATCCACATTATTCTTAGCCATTAAGATCACGTCAGCCTCAATCTCCGCTGCACGTAATGCTGCAGTAGTATCTGTGGAAAAGTAAGGATTACCAGTCCCGGCAGCAAAAATAACAACTCGCTTTTTCTCCAGATGACGGATTGCTTTTCTACGTATATAAGGTTCAGCTACCTGTCTCATTTCAATTGAGGTTTGCACACGAGTCTGAATCCCTATATTTTCCAAACTGTCCTGCAAGGCGAGAGAGTTCATAACTGTCGCAAGCATTCCCATGTAATCGGCATTTGCACGGTCCATGCCCATCTCACTTCCGACCTTGCCTCGCCAAATGTTTCCTCCGCCAACAACAACAGCAACTTCCACACCTAATTCAGCAACCTCTTTAACTTGTTGGGAGATAGATTGTATAATAGTTGGTTCAAGACCGAAACCTTCTTTACCGCTTAGAGCTTCCCCACTTAGTTTTAATACGATACGTCGATAGCGAGCTGTAGTCATAGCAACCTCCATTTATTCCTGATCTTTTCCTGTTGATCATGTTGTATCTATTCCTATGTAACGTGTTTTAAAATAGGGAACACAATGTGTCCCCTATTTTTAAAAGTCTGACTTATTTTTTAACTTGACTCATAACTTCATCAGCGAAGTTTTCTTCACGTTTTTCCATGCCTTCGCCAACCTCGAAACGAGTAAAGCCTTTAATTTCACCGCCGGAGGAAGCTACATATTTCTTCACTTTCTGATCTGGATCTTTAACGAAGCTCTGCTCAAGCAGGCAAATCTCTTCAAAGAATTTATTCAGACGGCCTTCCACCATTTTCTCTACGATCTTCTCAGGCTTACCTTCGTTTAAAGCCTGTGTTTTCAACACTTCGCGCTCACTGTTCACTTCTTCTTCAGAGATCTCATCACGAGAAACGTAACGAGGGTTAACTGCTGCAACGTGCATCGCTACATCTTTTGCTACAGCCTCATCAGTTGAACCTTCAAGAACAGTCAGTACACCGATGTTTCCTCCCATGTGCATATAAGCACCAAAAGCATCGTTGTCTGTCTTTTCTTTGATTACAAAGCGACGAAGAGAGATCTTCTCGCCGATTTTAGCTACCATATCTGTGATATAGTCATTGATTTTATCGCCGTCACCATGAAGTTTTTGCTCAAGTGCTTCTTCTACTGTTTCTGGCTTCTGGCTGACAAGATGCTTGCCAAGCTCTTGTAAAAGTGTTTTGAATTGATCATTTTTTGTAACGAAGTCAGTTTCACAGTTCACTTCGAAAAGCGCTGCTGTATTGCCTTCTACTACTACGTGAGCAGCACCTTCTGCAGCAATGCGGTCCGCTTTCTTTTGGGCTTTAGAAATCCCTTTTTCACGAAGCCATTCCATTGCTTTATTCATGTCACCATCATTTTCAGTCAGGGCCTTTTTACAATCCATCATTCCAGCACCTGTTTTTTCACGAAGTTCTTTTACCATCTTAGCATTAACCGCCATGAGTTAGCCTCCTTTGTAATCTGGACCTTACTACTATTGAAAGTTTTTATTATTTTACTCTTAAAAAAGGTGATAAAAGGTCTGCCCCCTTATCACCTATTGAACCGTAACCTACTCTTGTACAGCTTCCGCTTCTTCAGCTTCTTCTGGTACTTCAGTTTCTTCGCCTTGCTTGGCTTCAAGAACAGCATCTGCCATTTTTGAAGTTAGCAATTTAACGGCACGGATTGCGTCATCGTTCGCTGGGATGACATAATCAATTTCATCCGGGTCACAGTTTGTATCTACAATACCGATTACCGGGATATTTAATTTATGAGCTTCCGCGATAGCAATGCGCTCTTTACGAGGATCAATAACAAACATTGCATCTGGAATTGAAGTCATTTCTTTAATTCCGCCTAAGAACTTAACAAGGCGATCTTTTTCTTTAAGCATATCAACGACTTCTTTCTTTGGAAGTACGTCAAATGTGCCATCTTCTTCCATGCGCTCGATATCAATCAGACGATTAATACGCTTACGAATGGTTTGGAAGTTTGTTAGTGTACCACCTAACCAGCGTTGGTTGATGTAGTACATTCCACAGCGTGTCGCTTCATCGCGTACTGTGTCTTGTGCTTGTTTTTTCGTACCTACGAAAAGGACGTTGCCTCCGTCTTCTGCAACTTGTCTTACGTAGTTAAATGCTTCATCTACCTTCTTAACCGTTTTTTGCAGGTCGATGATGTAAATTCCGTTACGCTCTGTGAAGATGTATTTCTTCATCTTCGGATTCCAGCGACGGGTTTGGTGTCCAAAATGAACACCAGCTTCTAGCAGCTGTTTCATTGAAATAACAGACATGTTTATTCCTCCTGTTTGGTTTTTTAGTATCCTCCGCCTTCATCATCTTTCATCACTAACTCTTCCTAGAAGAGCAACCAGTCATAAAATTAAAAGACGTGTGTATTGACACCGACAGTAAATATACCATAACGACATGATTCATTCAAGTATATTTCATTATTTTGTATGTTGAAACTTAACGAGCAATTCAGCTTCTGTTTTTCCGATATTCAATTCGCGGGCGATCTCTTCAATGTTCACACCATTGTTGTACATCGTCATCACCTGGGATTGAAGGGATGGTACATACTCATCTTCATACTGCACAAGTAAAGGCGGGCTGTAGACTTCGTTGGTTCGCTCCCCCGCCGCCTCTGTTTGAACAGGCTCCTGCGGCTGGTGATCTGCCTTGCTTGTAGAAGTGTGATTCAGCCACTTATCCATTTTTTTGTTCTCTTCTTTTATGTCCAAAAGGTACTGATTAAATACTTCCTCAATTTCGTTTGCAACTTGTTTCTGACGCAATTCTAATTCTTCTGCATGCTTTACTTTCTTAAACAATGCCATAATGATGAGAATTAAGACGCCATGTAGAATAAAACTGATTGTTAGTAAAAAATAAATCATTATGCTTCACTCACCTGCTCAGAAGCTATCATCTTACGAGGCTGGGACAAAAGTGCTTTTATCAAATAAAATCTGAACTATTTAAAAATTATAATTGGTGCATTTAATCCGCTACGAAAATATACTTCACTTTCCGCGGGCGGCTGTTGAGCCTCCTTGTGCTGACGCACTGCGGGGTCTCACCTAGGCCTTTCCTCCCGCAGGAGTCTCCGTATATTTTCTTCGCTAAAACAAAATTTCGTTCGTCTTTTCACTCAAGAAATTTACTTATGTTCCAGCCTCATGGACGACAACTTTCATATTGAAGAATGCTTAGCCAACAACCTCCATTAATGACTGGCGTAATTTAAAAATAGCCTTGGCATGAATTTGCGAGATTCTAGAGGTGGTCAGTTCCATAATTTCTCCTATTTCTGTTAACGTTAACTCTTCTGTATAGAATAAACTGACGACTAATTGTTCCTTTTCATTTAACCGTTTAATTTGATCCGCCAACTCTTTATAGTCCTCTTCCTTGATAAGAGATTCCGTCGGCGAAAGTGTTTCCTTATCAGGTATGGAGTAGCCGATACCCTCTTTATGCTCGTCCTGACCGTCATTCGTTTTTTCTTCCATTGACAGAACATGAGCAAACAGTGAATCCTTCATAATTTCCTCGACATCACTTTTTGAAAGATTAAGTTCGTCAGCAATTTCAGAAGATGTCGCAATACGTTGATACTTCTGTTCGATACGCTCAGCTGCTTGTTCTATCTTTTTTACTTTGTCACGAACAGACCGGGGCAGCCAATCTTCTTTACGGAGCCCATCCATAATCGTACCCCGAATGCGAAAGGAAGCATATGTATCAAATTTCAAGTCGCGTGTCGTGTCAAATTTTTTCAAAGCGTCATACAACCCTAGCAGTCCCAGGCTGTGCACATCATCTTTACTAACACTTTTCGGTAAATGTGCTGAAATTCGCTGCACATGGAAATTGACTAAGTATGAATAGTGCTGCACCAATTGATTGGCTGCTTCCATGTCTTGTTCATTTATCCAAAGACCCCATAGCTCTTGTTCTTGAGGAGATATAGAGCTGGTCATGATCATCCCTCCTCAGTTTTGGTCAAAAATAATTATCCATTGAGTCATGTAGTTAAATCACCGATTCTCCCTTGTTCACCGTGCGTATATGTAACTGGCCGGTATCTGGGTGAAATTCGATCGTGCGACCGTTTGTTCCACCTACATCTTCTGAGTAAATCGGAATATTATGCTGACGCAATTTCTTCTTCACTGCTTTTACGTTTCTTGGACCTATTCTCATCATATCATTGGCTCTTGAAAACTGAAACATCTGTGCGCCTCCAGCAATCTTGGCTCGTAAATGTGATTTTCTCACCCCATATTGAACCAATAGATTCACTAATTCATCGACAGCTGTGTCTGCATACTTCCTCGGGTTGACAACACCTTGTTTACCAAGCGAAGAGTCAGGCAGCATAATATGAACCATTCCTGCAAATTTACTAACTGGCTCATATAGGACGACACCGACACAAGAACCTAATCCCGAGGTACGTAATACGCCTTCCCTTTTGATGATATTCAAATCTGCGATCCCGACTTTTACAACCTCTGCTATCCTATTCATCTCGAACCTAATACCCCCAGAGACTTCAGTAATACAGCCAAGGATTCAGGATCGGGCAGAAAGAAAAAGCACCCATCAATTGAAGAGTTTGCAGGGCCTGTTTCTGCTAATGACGTTTCGATGACAAGTGCTCGATCACTATCGCAGGCGAGCTCAACCAGGGCTGAACTTAAGATCGCCCCTGCCATATCAATCGTAAGAAACGGAACAGACAGCTGAACCTCTACATGAGTAAGGTCTGACATGGCAGATAAATAGGAGCCGACTACGATATTCCCTAGCTCCTTCAATGCTGAATCACCGATCTCATCGTGATCGTTATGATCCTGTCTCAAGCTCTTCCGTCCCGTCATTCGAGCAACAAATTGATCTGCTTGCTGCGGGGACAGGATAAAGAACATCGATCCTGGTGCATCTCCTTCAAGGCGAAACATCACACTAACCACCTCTGTCTCCGCTCCTCCAGCAAGTTCCATGACCTCATTAAATCCTACTAATTTAACGGAAGGAACACACATATCGAATTTATTATCGAGAAGCTTCGATAGTGATGTAGCCGCATGCCCCGCTCCGATATTGGCAATTTCCTTCAGCACATCCAAATGTACTGGGGAGAATTCATCGTTAAAATCCACCTGATTACCGCTCAACTTCATGCAATACTTTCACTTCATCTTGAGATAACACATTCTCTAAGTTAAGGAGGATAAGCAACCGTTGATTACTATTGATTACTCCGCGAATATATTCCTCTTTCACCATACCCACCACTTCCGGCGGAGGCTGAATGTCTTCTTCTGCTATATCAAGTACATCATTGGCTCCATCAACGATCAGCCCGACATCCATTCCCTCCATGGATACAATAATGATTCTAGTCGTATCATCGAGTTTAGTGCCTTCTAAGCCAAAGCGTTTTCGCAAATCGATGATGGGAGTCACCACACCTCTTAAATTGATGACCCCTTCTACAAATGAGGCTGTTTTAGGTACACGAGTAATAGGCATGACACGTTCGATTGAACCCACCTGCTGTACAGGCACCGCATATTCCTCGTCTTTAATTTGAAATACGATAAGCTTGATAGTTTTCATAGATTCTTCTGACATGATCTTTCCCTCCCCTTTACTTGATTAATGAGTTTGCGTCCACAATTAAGGCGACTTGACCGTCACCTAAGATCGTAGCACCTGAAATCGCAAAGACATCCGATAAATAATCACCTAGTGACTTTAGGACTACTTCCTGCTGGCCAATAAAGGAGTCTACCACAAATCCAGCCATCTTTTCTCCCTTACGCGCGATCACAACTGAATAATATGCCTGCTCTTCTAATGTTTGCGGTGTTTCAAACACTTCTTTTAAGAACACCAGCGGGACTACCATCCCTCTAAAGTCGATGACCTTCTTATTATGGGCATGCATGATATCTTCTTTTTTCACAATAGCTGTCTCAATAATTGAAGAAAGCGGAATGGCATATTTTTCATCCTGGACTTCAACTAACATGACAGAAATAATCGACAGAGTGAGCGGGAGCTGAATTGAGAACACACTGCCTCGATTCAGTTCAGAATCAATTCCGATCCTTCCTCCCAATGATTCAATCGTGTTTTTAACTACATCGAGCCCTACACCGCGCCCTGACACATCTGAAATCGTTTCAGCTGTTGAAAACCCGCTTTCCATGATTAACTCATAAACTTGTTTGTCTGATAAATTTGCAGCCTGTTCCTCGGAGATCACATGATTTGATATAGCCTTTTGAATGACCCGTTCCCGGTGAATACCAGCTCCATCATCTGAAATCTCGATAAATACTGAATTTCCACTATGATAGGCCTTTAATTGCAGCGTCCCCTGAGCAGGCTTACCCTGCTCTACACGTTTTTCGGGACTTTCGATTCCATGGTCCAATGCGTTACGAATAAGGTGCACAAGTGGATCTCCAATTTCATCGATTACGGTGCGATCAAGCTCGGTCTCCGCCCCGACGATCTGCAGGTCGATCTCTTTATGAAGATCACGAGAAAGCTGTCTAACCATCCTCGGAAACCGGTTGAATACCTGCTCAATTGGAACCATCCGCATCGTTAGAATAATAGATTGCAAATCTCCTGAAACCCGAGCCATTCTTTCTACCGTGTCTTTTAAATCATTATGGTTCAACTCGTTTGAGATTTGCTCTAACCTTCCTCGATCAATCACAAGTTCTTCAAACAGATTCATGAGTACATCAAGGCGGTCAATGTTGACGCGAATAGTCTTGTTGGAAACTTGCTTGCCTTTTTTATCAAGATTTTCCGCGGGAAGCTGTGACTCGCTATTGTCCTTTGGCAACGACGCTGGTGTATCTTCACGTTCTAACGTTGAAGCTGATTCATTAGCAGATTGAGCCAGTATGTAGTCTTGAATATTAAATAAGGCTATGCTGACATCGTCAATTTCCGAAATGTTCAGGATTTTACTTTTTAAATCGTCCGACTCTGCACTTGTAACGAATAACACTTGAAAGGTGGTATCAAATTGTTCGTTTTCAAGTTCTTCTACAGATGGGGAGGATTGTACAATTTCTCCAGCTGCCTCGAACACTTCAAATACCATGAACACACGTGCCGCCTTCAATAAACAGTCTTCTCTAATGGACACGCTTACGATATAATTATTTAGTCCTTGTTCACGAGACTGTTCCAGAACGGTTGCGGCGAATTCATCAATATCAAGCTCGCAGGCAGGATTTGATGGCTGAGTTGCAGAGTTTTCTTCGTCCTGCCCCTCTCCATCTTTCTGATTTTCGATCGCGTGTAACAGCGTAACAACTCTGTCTACATCCCGCTCGCCTGTACCACCATCAGCAATATCCATCACCATGGCTTCTAAATCATCGACGGAGTCGAAGACAACGTCGATGATGGAAGAATCAACCTGTATGTGCTGATTGCGGACTCCATCCAGCACATTTTCCATTTTGTGTGTTAAATTTGCCAGATCTTGATACCCCATTGTAGCAGCCATGCCTTTTAGGGTATGAGCTGACCGAAAAACTTCCCCGACGATAGCAAGATCCTGAGGATTATTCTCCAAATCTAATAATCGATCATTAATTGACTGTAAGTGTTCTTTGCTTTCATCAATAAATAGTTCTAAATATTGGTTTGTATCCAATTCTATTCCCCCTGCCTAAAATGACCTGTCCTATCCTGTGATTAATATCGTCAAGTGAAGCAATTTCATTAGCTAACTTGGCTAGAATAACCGCTTTTGGCATGCCGTATACAATACAAGTGTCCGCTGACTCTGCAATGCAGTACGTTTGTGGACACTGCTTTTTTAACTCTAGTAGTCCTTCCATTCCGTCCGTGCCCATTCCTGTCATCACAACAGCAATCGTCGTATAATCGTCCAAATGAGCTAGTGATTGGTAAAGATAGTTGACAGCTGGTCGATGGCCCAGGATAGGGTCATGTTGATTAAGTTTAATCACAGGATCACGATTGTTCACCACTACACCCATATGAAAATCACCAGGAGCAATGTATGCTACACCATTATTCAGCTTTTCACCCTCTTCCGCTTCTTTTACACGAATGGCAGCCAGCTGGTCCAATCGATTGGCTAAAGACTTTGTAAATCCTTTAGGCATATGCTGTACGATCAAAATCGGGGCAGGAAAATCAGCTGGCAAGTGCGTGACTACTTCCTGTAGAGCCCTCGGTCCTCCCGTAGACGTTCCGATGGCAACGATCGAAGACCGATTGATTCGTCCCTTCCACGGTATTTGAGGGGAGAAAGGTTTCTTTGTTGGAAGAAGATGAGGCAAGCTCGCTTTACTTGCGGTGATCACTTTACTTACTAACTCATGCTCTACTTTTTCTAAGTCTAAAGAAATCGATCCTGATGGTTTTAGCACAAAATCTACCGCACCGAGACTGATAGCTTTTAGTGTGCTGTCAGCCCCTTGATTTGTTAAGCTGGAGAGCATTACGACAGGTCTCGGGTTCTCTTTCATGTGATGCTCTAAAGCAGTCAAGCCGTCCATTTCAGGCATCTCTATATCCATCGTAATCACGTCAGGCAGAAGGTCCCTCGCTTTTATCAAACTATCCTTGCCGTTTCGTGCAGTTCCTACCACCCTTATACGCTTGTCTTTTTCTAATAGCTCAGTAATCATTTTTCGCATAAAGGCTGAATCATCAACCACTAACACTTTAATAAGTTTCATCACAATCTACCTTTCTGCTTCACGAGAGCTAAGCCTGGCTGATTATTATCAGGATTTTTGCATTTACATGGAAGCCTATTTCACAACGAGACGCTTAAGTTTAGAAAGGAAGGATTCTGTCTTCCTCTCGTGTTGGTAACCTTTAGCTGTCAAATATTGTTCAGTGATCTTTCCTACAGCCTTACTAGCCTTACTCCTTGGTTCATCAAGAACAAAAGGAAGTTGATTAATGACAGCTCTTATTACAGAACGATCGTCAGGAATTGCTCCTAAGTGTATCAATTCCTTACCGATAAATTTCTTAACCGTTGATTCAAGTCTTATAAATGTCTCCAGGCCTGACTGTTCACTTAAGGTTCGATTAATCAGCACGTGAATAGGTAAAGCATCGTTTCGTTTGGTCAGATGTTTGATCATTGCATACCCATCTGTAATCGAGGTTGGTTCGGGTGTGGTGACAATCACTGCCTCATCAGCTGAACTAATAAATTTCAAACTATCTTCTGTAGCTCCAGCCCCCATATCAAACAAAATAAGGTCATACTCACAAGCAAGATGTTCGAATGTTTGCTGAAAATAATGAAAACCACTTTCATTCATTTGAAAAAGGGTTGATAGCCCTGAGCCCCCAGCAATATAAGCAAGATTATTCGGGCCGAACTCGATAATTTTCTCCAAGGAGACCTCTCGCTGAAGCAAATCTACAACCGAGTACCTTGGTGTCACGCCAAGTAAAATGTCTACATTTCCCATGCCGATATCCAGATCAAAAATTAATACTTTTTTTCCTTCTTCTATTAGTTTTAAAGCGAAATTCACCGTGAAATTAGTTTTTCCTACTCCGCCCTTTCCACTAGCGATGGCAATAGTACAAGCACTGGATGGTTTCATTTTATGAAGAAGACGTGCACGAAGCTGCTCCGCTTGATCAGCCATTGATGCTGCCCTCCATGACTGAATGAATAAGAGCTTCGCTGCTCGCCGGCTTAATATCATCGGGCACGTTTTGACCGTGAGTAACATAAGCAATGCCAATATCATGATTCACAGCCATACTGACGGCACCACCTACACGTTCAGCTTCGTCCTCCTTCGTAAAAATAAGCTTCTCAATCGGAATCCCGGTAAACTGGTCATAAATGGCTGTCATATCTCGATATTTTGCCGTAAGAGATAAAACTAAATAGGTTTCGGTATCTTCAGAGAAGTGAATCAACTGCTTCAGTTCCCTCACATATTGTTCATCGCGAAAATTGCGTCCAGCGGTATCGATAAAAACTAAATCATAGTCTGATAACTTTTCTCTCGCCTTCCTATAGTCATCCAAACTATAAGCTACCTCGAACGGAACATCTAAAATCTTCGCATATGTCTTCAACTGATCTATTGCTGCAATCCTGTATGTATCAGTTGTGATGAAAGCAACGTTAAGTTTCCGGTTTAACACGGCATCGGCAGCCATCTTAGCTACGGTCGTCGTCTTGCCTACCCCTGTAGGTCCAACCAGATGAATAAATTTCTTCTTAAACGACGGTTCGCCAAATGAAAGATGCGATAATTTCGCCTGCAGAACCCTCTTTGTCAGGACGTCCCATTGCTCATCGAGTTGTGCTTCATCACCTGATAGATCAAGAAGCTGGTCTGTAATTTTCCTGGCGAGCTCTGGTTCAACTTCCTGATTAATCAGAAGCTGATTGACTTTTTCAATGGTTTCTGAGGAAGCAGACTGTTGCATTTGCCTGTGAAGCATCATCTTTAATGACTGCAATTCTTTCAGCACCTCAACATTAGATTCCGCTTTTAAGGAAGAGGCTGTCGCTTCATCATTTGATATCTTCTTCGCAATTGATCTTGGAGCAGGTTCAATTGCGGCGATCACTTCAACTTCAGTTTTTTTAAAGAACCCGAGAATACCACCTACTTGGATGGGCTTGGAATTTAAAATCACGGCGTCTGTCCCTAATTCTTGCTTTACCTTCTTCATCACTTCCGGCATCGTTCCAGCCTGAAATTTCTTTACCTTCATGCGACATTCACCACTCCCACACTTTGGACTTCCACATTGGGATCGAGTTCGTTATAAGACAGAACAACAACTTGCGGCAGAAACCGATCGAGCAGTTGTTTCATATACATTCTGACAGCCGGTGAGCAAAGTAAAATAGCTGTTTCTTCTTGAAGCGAAACTTGTTCGACCTGTGCACCTACGGACTGCACGATCGTGGACTGCGATTCAGGATCTAACGATAAAAAGCTGCCGTGTTCTGTTTGCTGGATATGATCTGCAATTAGCTTCTCAACGGTTCCCGACACTGTTATCACACGAATAGTGTTATCTCCTTTACGGTACTGGGTTGTAATTTGCGCTGCTAAAGCTTGCCTCGCGTATTCGGCGAGCAATTCACTATCATTTGTCATTTTTCCAAAATCAGCAAGCGTTTCAAAAATGACTGGCAAATTTTTAACGGAGACATTTTCTCGTAAAAGCTTAGCCAATACTTTTTGCACATCACCGATTGATAATGGATCTGGCGTCACTTCCTCCACCAGAATCGGATACGACTCTTTCAAATGGGTAATGAGCTGTTGAGTCTCCTGGCGTCCAAGTAATGCATGGGCATTTTGCTTAATCACTTCTGTAATATGTGTAGACACAACCGAAGGCGGATCTACTACTGTATAGCCAGACAACTCAGCTTCATCCTTAAGTTCTTCTGTAATCCATTTTGCCGGTAAGCCAAAAGCAGGTTCCAGTGTGTCAATGCCTTCAATCGATTCATCGTCACCGCCAGGACTCATTGCTAAAAAGTGATCGAGCAGCAATTCTCCTTGAGCGACTTGGTTTCCTTTTACCTTTAAGCGGTATTCGTTGGGGCCGAGCTGTATATTATCACGAATTCTAACGACAGGAATGACAATACCCAGTTCAATGGCAAGCTGTCTGCGAATCATGACAATTCGATCAAGCAAGTCCCCGCCTTGATTGGTATCGGCAATGGGGATCAGAGCATACCCAAACTCAAATTCAATTGGATCCATACTAATCAAACTCACGACATTCTCAGGTGATTTCATTTGATCACTTTCTGCTTCATCGAGCTGTTCATCTTCCACAAATTCAGGCTCCTGACTCACACGAGACAGCCAATAGCCACCGAAAATTAAAATCGATCCGATCAATGCCGTTAAAAAGAAGGGAATTGGGGTTAACCCAAGAAGTAAAATCGTTGCACCGGCAATATAAAGTAATTTTGGATAGCGTAACAATTGGTTGGTCACATCTGTTCCCAGATTGCCTTCAGAGGCGACACGTGTCACTACAATCCCTGTTGCAGTCGAGATCAGCAAGGCAGGAATTTGACTCACAAGGCCATCCCCTACCGTTAAACGCATGTAAACATCAATCGCTTCTCCAAATGGCATTCCCATCTGTACCATTCCGATAATAAGTCCGAAAACAATATTAATCAGCACAATGATAATACCAGCGATGGCATCCCCTTTTACGAATTTACTAGCTCCATCCATGGCTCCGTAAAAATCTGATTCATTTTCAATCGTTTCTCTTCGCTCTTTCGCCTGCTGTTCATTAATCAACCCTGCATTCAAGTCGGCATCAATACTCATCTGCTTCCCAGGCATTGCATCTAAAGTAAAACGAGCGGCTACTTCTGAGACACGTTCCGCCCCTTTTGTAATGACTAGAAATTGAATAATGACTAGAATTATGAAAACAACGAAACCTACCAACGGGTTACCACCGATTACGAAAGTTCCGAACGTAGCGACCACTGCACCGGCATCCGCCTCAGACAGTATGGATCGCGTTGTCGACACATTCAACGCCAGCCGGAAAAGAGTTAACAATAAAAGCAACGTTGGAAAAACAGCAAACTTCAACGCTTGATCCATATTCATGGAAACGAGGATCACGATTAGAGCCAGCGCAATATTAATTAAGATTAAAAAACTTAGAAGCCACCCAGGCAACGGTATAACGAGCATTATGATAATTAAGATAACGCCTAATAAGACGGATAGATCCTTTGCTGACATCGGGGTCACTCCTTAGCTTAGTACATGTTGAAAATTTCACGGAGGGTGGCAGATTCACCGCCTTACACTTTTTTCTCTAATCGATATACATAGGCGAGAACTTCTGCTACCGCTTTATAAAACTGTTCATCAATCGGCTGATCGATTTCAGATTGCTGATACAATGCTCTTGCTAACGGTCGATTTTCTACCATGACAATGTCATTGGCCTTAGCCACTTCTTTAATTTTCTGAGCAATGAAATCGACACCCTTAGCAACAACAATGGGAGCATCTGATTTATCCTCATCGTACTTGATAGCAATTGCATAGTGGGTCGGATTGGTAATGACTACATCTGCAGCCGGTACTTCACTCATCATTCGGGAAGCTGACATCTGTCTTTGTTTTTCTTTAATTTTTGACTTAATTAAAGGGTCCCCTTCCATATTTTTATGCTCATCCTTCACATCCTTTTTCGACATGCGAATATTTTTCTCATGGTCATAGCGCTGATAGATGTAATCGAGGACGGACAAACAAAGAAGGGCTAGCCCTGAAGCAAGTCCCATCAGGATCGTGATTCTCCCGAAAAAGGCAAGAGCAGCCTCCACAGACTTCTGCGATGCCATCATTAACGGCCCTTTATTGATCCAGATGATGGCGAACGTGATGACACTAATCATCGTTATTTTCAGCAAGGATTTTACTAACTCTACGAGGGCTCTCGCTGAAAAAATTTTCTTAGCTCCCTGAATAGGATCCAGTTTCTTTAAGTCGAACTTCAATGGTTCTCCTGTAAACATGACCCCTACCTGGATGAGATTTGAGACAATTCCTGCAACCATGGCGATTCCCATAATCGGTGCCAATATTTTCGTTATTTCGATTGTCACCTCAAGAAACATTGTAAAAACCTGGTCCTCTGAGACTGTCCAATGAATATATTCATTGAATGATTTGCGAAGCATGGTCGTCATAGCTTCTTTCATTTGTCCACCGAACAAATAGAGACCTCCGAATACCAGAATTAACAGAAACCCTGTGTTCACATCCTGACTCTTCGGTACTTGCCCCTTCTTCCGCGTATCTTCCCGCTTCTTCGGTGTGGCTTCTTCCGTTTTTTCATCAGCAGCAAAGTATTGCAAGTCAAGTTTAAGCCAGCTCACCGTCACGCACCTCCAAAAATTTGCATGAGCCCGCGCATCGTTTCCAGCATCGTTTCAAACAACGTGCGGATCAGCATAATATAGAAGGTCATTGCAATGATTAATACAACGAACGCAATAAAGATTTTTAAAGGCAGACCAACTACAAACACATTTAACTGCGGTACTGTCCGGGCCACAATCCCAAGAGCCACATCGACCAGAAACAAACAGCCGACAACGGGTACCGCCATGAGAAAGGCAATCACAAACATTTGATTAAAAGCGTTAATGATATACATAATCCACCCTTCATCTTCTAATGGAAGGAACTGATCAATAGGAATTAAATGATAGCTGTAAAACACTCCGTCCAACATAAGATGGTGACCGTTCACTGCCAGAATAAACAGCAGGGTAATCATATATAAGTATTGACCAGTTAATGGACTTTGGGCCCCTGTACGCGGGTCGATGACATTGGCAATGGCAAATCCCATCTGAAAATCTATAAACCCTCCCGCAATTTGAATAGCCGTTAAAATAATATAAGCTAACAATCCAATTGCGAGTCCGACGGCCGCCTCCTTAAACAACAGCAGAATAAATGTTTCATTTACCTGTATCGGAGGAATCTCAATAGTAAAGTACATAAGCAGGGCCAGGAAAAAACTGAAGCCTACTTTATGCTGAGTTGGGACATTGCGATAAGAGAAAATCGGCAAGGTAACGAAAAAGGAAGTAACCCTGACAAAGATTAATAGAAATGCTGGCAAATTAAACAAATTTAATACGTCAAGCATACTACCCAACCAGCATGTTCAAGTTTTCAAATATACTGGCAGTAAACCGCACCATATGGGTCAGCATCCACGGTCCGAAAAAGATTAAACCGATAAGCACAGCTACGATTTTAGGAATAAACGCGAGTGTTTGTTCTTGAATTTGGGTTGTCGCTTGAAAAATACTAACAAGGAGTCCGATCGCCAAAGCCAATATTAACAAGGGTCCTGACACGAGCAATACTGTGTAAATTCCTTCTTTAGCAAAAGAAATCACCATTTCACTATTCATGCTTGCTACCTCCTTTTCTTAAAATCCTTCCAGTAATGATTTCGAGATTAAATACCACCCATCAACAAGAACAAACAATAAAATCTTAAAAGGTAATGAAATCATTACAGGTGGCAGCATCATCATTCCCATAGACATCAGCACGCTGGCTACCGCCATATCAATCACTAAGAACGGAATAAAAATCATAAATCCCATTTGAAAAGCGGTCTTCAGTTCGCTGATCGCAAATGCAGGAACTAGTGTAGTTAATGGTATTTCCTGTATGGATTCCGGCCGCTCCATTCCCGAATATTCCATAAACAGTGCTAAATCCTTCTGTCTCGTGTGCTTCGCCATAAATTCTTTCATCGGGATACTTGCTTCCTCATACGCTTCATTTAATGAAATTTCTTCATTAAATAATGGGGTAAGTGCTTGTTCATTGACCTCCTGAAAAGTAGGGGCCATAATAAAAAATGTTAAAAAGAGTGCGATCCCTACGAGCACCTGATTTGGGGGCATCGACTGGGTAGCCAGTGATGTTCTAACAAACGACAGGACAATTAGAATTCTAGTAAAGCTCGTCATTAATATTAAGATCCCTGGTGCAAGGGAGAGGACAGTTAAAAGCAATAGGAGCTTCACCGATGTAGCAATGTTCTCTGGATCTGAACCTGAAAATATATTAATAAATTCATTCATCAGAGTCCACTCCCTTCTGCTTGTCCGTTGCCCGTTTGCGTTTGTGCTTCATTTCCCCAAGCTGTTGCTCAAACAGCTGCTTGAATGGAGAAGCGGCTGTCTTAGACGCGTCAGCCGTCCGTTCTTTGTTCTGATTAAGTAAGTGACTAATTCCTTTATTGACGAGGTCGTTATTCTCTTGATGAAGGAGGCTTTCCCTCGTAGTCTGATCGGTAACTTCAGTAATAACCTCTATGCTGTCTCCTACACCAACTATAAAGATCTGCTCTCCAATTCGTACTGCCTGCAGCGATTTATTGGGAGCCAGGGTCAAACCACCTAAATTCTCCATTGTGCGATTTTTACTGAAACCTTTACTTCGTTTATTAAAAAACTTCAACAAGCCGTAGATTAAGGCTAAAACGAGTAGTAACGCAAATACCAGTCTAATCATATTCCATACGATGGAAGTGTCAGAACCAGCATCTGCAACGGAACCCCCGTCGGTATCCTTATTTTTTGTGCCACCCGTGTCACCTGTTGTACAGCCTTCTAATTCTGGATTCTTCGTACATTCACTAACAGAGGGCCCCAGCGCTTGTACTTGGAACCCTAATGACAGCGAAAGTAAAGTTACGATGATAATCGCACAAGTCGTTCTTATTCCTGTATTCATTTAAATCCCTACTCTTTAGTTAAGTGCTTTTTGTATCGCTTCAATCACACGGTCAGCCTGAAACGGCTTGACAATAAAATCCTTTGCTCCAGCCTGGATCGCATCGACTACCATCGCTTGCTGCCCCATGGCTGAACACATAATCACCTTGGCATTGGGATTGTACTGTTTAATCTCTTTTAACGCCGTAATGCCGTCCATCTCCGGCATCGTAATGTCCATTGTCACTAAATCAGGCTGATGTTCCTTATAAAGTTCTACAGCCTTTTGGCCATCTTCAGCCTCTCCGGCAATTTCAAACCCATTTTTCGTTAAAATATCTTTCACCATCATTCGCATAAATGCTGCATCATCTACAATTAAAATACGTTCTGCCATTTCTCGTTCTCCCCTGACTTTATTTTAATTTTTTTAAGCGATCCTTTTGACTCAGGATATCTGTTACCCTGACCCCAAAGCTTTCATCGATAACTACGACCTCGCCTTTAGCCATCAGTTTGTCGTTGACATGGATATCAACTGGTTCGCCGGCTAATCGATCAAGTTCAACGACTGAGCCTGCTGAAAGTTCAAGAATTTCTTTGATCGTACGTTTGGTTCTTCCTAATTCAACGGTGACTTTTAAAGGAATATCCATTAACATATCCAGATTATGTTGCTCATTATTACTTAACTGCACGTGCTCCATATCCGAGAATTCTGCCGTTTGAATCGTTGAATTGTGAAGTTCCTGTCCGCTGGCGCCTCCGACTAGCTGCGGCTCTGATTCCTCCTCTACTGGTCGTTGCGCAGGTTGCGGGCGTGGTGCAGCTTGCCGGGACGGCTGCTGAACGTCTGGATCATTTCCCGAGGTTTGTACTGTTGTATCAGCGTTTTCCTCGGGAGGATCTAACAGTTGATCCACTAATTCACGAGCAAACGACACCGGCAGCAGCTGCATGATAGCTGAATCAATTAAATTCCCAACTTTAAGGTTAAAAGACACTTTCATTAGTGCTTCATCAGCTGGAATTTGATCGGTACCCTGATTTTCTTCGGGATATAAAACATTAATCGCCGGTGGTGATATGTCCACTTTTTTCTTAAAGACGGTGGACATACTTGTTGCTGCCGATCCCATCATCTGGTTCATAGCTTCTTGAACGGCACTCAAATGAATTTCATTCAAACCTTCAGCAGGATTTGTACCATCTCCACCCAACATCAGGTCGGCAATGACTGCTGCATCCGGTTCCCTGATCACTAAGAGGTTTTCCCCAGAGAATCCATCTGTATATGTAACGTTTATCGCCACGTGAGGCTTAGGAAACTCCTCTGACAAGGAAGATCTTTTCACGACAGAAATAGAAGGAGTCGTAATATCCACCTTTTGGTTAAGCAGAGAGGATAGTGCTGTGGCAGAGCTTCCAAAAGAAATATTTCCTATTTCTCCAAGAGCGTCTTGTTCAAGGCTGGAAAGAAAATCCTCAACCTTGGTAGATTCTTGTGACTCCTGGCTTTTGTTTCCCTCCTCCTCTACATTTCCATTCAAAAGTGCATCTATTTCATCTTGTGACAGCATATCGTCATTCATACTGTTTGGCCCTCCTCCGGTATTCATCTAACACTTGTACGGCTAGTCTGTTCTTTCTTTTGCCTGGCTGGATGAAAAACTTCTCTTCCTCGTCCACTTTGAGTTTCATCGGCTCTTCAATAAGTTGATCTAGTCGAATCACATCATTTTTATTAAGCTTCAAAAATTCCTCAATCGACATATCAGCTTCACCTAAGATAGCTCGTACATCTACTTGGGCACTTTGAATCGTTTTCGACAAGGCGGCGAACTCGTCAGAATTATTTTCCTTTGTCTGCCGGTTCTGCATCCAGTAGTGAACAGACAGTTTCGGTATGATTGGTTCAAGAACAACATGCGGAATACAAATATTAATCATCCCGCTCGTTTCCCCGATAGACGTATTAAAGGAAACAACGACTACAGTTTCATTTGGAGAAACCATTTGCAAAAACTGAGGGTTTACCTCCAGTTCCTCTAACACCGGTTCAATTTCAGCGATTGACCCCCAGGCTTCCTGGTAGTTTTCCAGGGAATGCTCAAAAAGCTGTGACATAATCATGGTTTCGATTTCGGTCAGGTTGTCCACCTTATTTCCGCTCGTCCCTTTTCCACCGAGAACGCGATCCAGCATGACATAAGCTATGTTCGGATTGGTTTCAAGCAAGATTCGTCCGTCAAGCGGAGGAACACTGAAAATATTTAAGATCGTCATCGTTGGGATGGAACGGATAAACTCTTCATAAGGAAGTTGATCAACCGATGCCACACTTATATTTACATACGTTCTTAACTGCGCTGAAAAATAGGTTGTCAATAACCTGGCGAAGTTTTCATGAATGCGGGAAAGACTTCTAATCTGATCTTTAGAGAAACGCAAAGCTCGTTTAAAGTCATAGACTCGTACCTTTTTTTCTTTTTCCTCAGATTTCAGTTCTTCAGCATCCATTTCCCCCGTCGATAATGCTGAGAGAAGTGAGTCAATCTCACTTTGTGAAAGTACTTCATCTGCCAAAACACCACCCCCTCTAAATGAATCTTTTCCAAAATTTTGTTGCTCTTTATTCCTCGATTCTGAAATAAACTTTCGTTTTCGAAGCGAGCGAGGAGGCTCAGCTCCGCGGAATGCGTAGAGAGTTTATAGTTCTTACGTCAATAACAAATCTTTTTAGAGAACTGCTTTTCAAATTACTGAAGGACTTTCTCAACGGTATAAACTTCGGTAATAATTCCATTCTTCATTAACTCGTTGAGCCGTAATTTCACTTCTTCTTCCAGTCCGCTTAGTCCGCTCTGGAAAGATTCGGCTTTCATTGTGGCAAGTTCTTTGATTAAAATGTTCTTCATCTGGAAATCTCGTTTCTTCAATTCTTCCAAGGCTTTCTCCCCATCTGTTACAATTCTGAAGCTAATTCGGACGAAATGACCGTCGACAGTATCAATAGTTATGTCTTCGGTCAGCAGCGATGCTTCTCTTATCTCGTCAATCGATCGTTCTCCACTCGCTTCGCTGCGATCTAAGTTTAAAACGACAATCAGTGCCGCCACACCTGCGACGGTAAGAGTACTTACTATAATCATGACGGTTTTAAACAAGTTACTCTTCAATGCTGTCACCTGCCTTATCCACAACTCGTAACAGCCCGATTTCGCGATAAAAGTGTTTCATTTTTTTAATAACGATTGCTTCCGACTCTTTTACGACAAACCGTTTACCATGCGTTGTTGTGATCGTTGTGTCAGGATTTGATTGGATCCTTTCTATGTATATCGCGTTAAACCAAAATCCCTCTCCATTCAACCTCGTTAATGAAATCATCTAATTGAACGAGGCTGGGACAAAAGTGTTTTATCAAATGGAAGTCCGAACTATAAAAACTATGATTGGTGCCTATAAACCGCTACGAAAATATACTTCGCTAAAACAGCACATTGTTCGTCTTTTTACTTAATAAGTTTAATTATGTCCCAACCTCCTCCCCCCTTTACTAACGTTTTAAGTTTACTAATTCTTGCAAGATTTCATCTGAGGTCGTAATAATTCTTGTGTTTGCTTGAAAACCTCGTTGCGCCACGATCATTTCAGTAAATGATTCGGCTAAATCCACGTTCGACATTTCCAGTGCTCCGGACACCATTTGACCGGTTCCTCCTTGACCAGCTACGAGAAGATCTTGAAGGGTGGCCAACTCTCCATCACCAGCTGCTGTAAACACCCCGGCATTCTCCGTTAACTGGAAGCTGTTCCCGCCAATTTTCTGAAGCCCGCTCGGGTTCGAAAATTGAGCAAGTCTAATTTGTCCCGCTACAGCAAGATCCCCTTGATTGTTTACGTAGTTTACGGTTCCATCTGACTGAATGCTGAAGCTTTGGGCATCTTCAGGAATGGTAATCACTCCAGCAGTCCCCGTATCCGTTTCTCCGATCACATATTTTCCTTCCGCGTTCACGATGGCACCGTCATCATCTAAGTAGAAGTTACCCGCTCGCGTAAAACTTAAGTTTACGTCCTCAAGAGCAACGGTTTTAGCAGCTGTATTGATACCTGACGCAGCGGTTCCTTCAGCCAGGATAAACATGCCGTCTCCTTCAATGGCTAAATCAAGCGGACGATTCGTTGTTTGACGATTACCCTGCGTATGGATTGTATCAATGGAGCCAATTTGTGAGCCAAGTCCAACTTGTGAAGGGTTCACTCCACCCCGGACATTGTCCCCGCCTGCTCCCTGGATCGGTCCTTGAGCTCCAGATACTGTCTGACTCATCATGTCCTGGAAAGTGACCCGGCCTTTTTTAAATCCGTACGTATTTACATTGGCAATATTGTTTCCAATTGTATCTAACTTTGCCTGAAACCCTTTCATACCAGAAATTCCTGCATACATTGAACGAAGCATATCGCTACCATTCCTTCCATTTAATTATGAGCTTACTTCTATCAGTCCGTAAGCTTAATTTGGCTTCCCTGACTATTGGGTCCGGCCTTATTCATCGATTATGATGGTTCCGTTAATATTAGTGAATATGTGTGAACTTGACTCTTCGCGTCCCATTGCTGTGACAACGGTATGATTTTTTGTACTGACGACAAGAGCAGCCTCATTCGTTACGACCAATGAATCAGTAATGCCTTTAGATTTGGCTTCGGTCATTTTATGAGAGATCATCTGCCATTTGCTGTCATCAATCGAAATATTACGCTCTTGCAATCGTTGTTGTGCATGTTTACTGACTTGAAGACTTTTAGTGTCTTGAAATACGTCTCGAAATGACTGAGTTGGCTGATCCTGCACCTTTTTTGTCTTCGGTAAAGGCAGCGGCTGATGCATCTGATGAATTCGAGGTTCCATAACCGTACCTACCTTCTATTCTTCTGTCGTTTTCTGACTAACTTTTGTAATGTCATACACATTCACTGACTGACCATTTTCAAGTACAAGTTTTATTTCTCCATCTTTCTGACTCACGGCCTGCACGGTGCCTGTTTTATGTTCCTCAGTAAAGCCAGTCTCCTCATTACGGACAGGATAGCTGACTTCCTTGCCGATCAGACCACTGTATTTAACAACCGGTGTCATTTGTTGAGACGTCATAAACTCCTGCATCGACTGTGATAAATTTGTCATTTGTTCCAAACTTGAAAACTGTGTCATCTGAGCAATAAACTCTTTGTCTTTCATCGGATCTAAAGGGCTCTGGTTTTGAATTTGAGCCATTAAGATTTTTAAAAAAGCATCTTTTCCAAGTGTATTACTTCCAGATCCTGTTGTTGATGGCTGGTTGTTCAAATAAAAGGATGAATCAATTTTCGTCATGGTAACCCCCTCATACTTTTTCGTTCATTAACAATTCATGAAATGAAACCTCTTCCTCGGAATGCTCATTCTGCTGCTGGTCTTGTGAATGATCAGACCCATGATCTCGTTCATCAAACTCACTGGATGGTTGATCATCCTCACCTAGGAACGGACTCGGAGCTGAGGGATCATGCTTTTCAATGACCACCTGCTGAGGCGAAAACATATGTCTAAGCTGTTGAATGTTACCTTCGAGCATCTCTTTAGCTGACTGAGTACTAACTAAAATCTTAACCGTCATTTCACCATTCAACTGAACGAGCCTTACAGTCATATCTCCTAGCTGTTGAGGCTTTAACCGGATATTCATTTCCATATGGCCAGCATTGTTTATAAATAGGCGATTTGATTTGATAAGTTGTTCAAACTGTTCCATAAGCTGCTTCTGCATGCTGTGACCCGATTGATTTGGATTCACATAGATCACATACTGTTCCACTTTGGACATTACCTGGGTAAAACCTTGTCCTTGCGCCGACTCCACCTGAGGCTGCTTCTGAAGTAATGGTGCTGCCCATCTGGCCACATCCTTACTGGTTACGGCTGCTTGTTGTTGATACGGTGCTGGCAGTGACTGCTTACGCGTAAAGTTGTTCAGCAAGTTTGAAAGCAACTGCTGCTGTCCGGGACTTTGGTCACTAAGGCGAGTCAACATTCGTTGAAAAGCATCCTTTTGACTTGAACTTGCTTGTAAATCGGCTAATTGTTGCAGAACTTGTTTCAATTTGACCATGAGAGCTGGGTCAAGCTGTTCTGATTTAACAGGTTGGCTAACCGGAATTTGATCGTTCAGTTTGATCATGATTTGTTCAAAACGATTCCATAAATCAGCAAGTTGTTTGGAAGGAGCCGCATGAAGTGAAACACCGTCAGATTGGGAAGTTTGTTTCACTGTGTCTACCTGTGGAGTGACTTGAACGTTAATCATTGTAACAGGTGGGTAGTCCTCTGAATTAACCTGCTCCAGCAACGCACTCAACTGTTCAATGAGAAGCGTTTGATCCTGATTGGAGAGTTGACGTAAGTCATCCACTTTAGCACTCAGTAATTTCTTGATTTCTTCTGTCCATTTTCCGGATAACTGGTTACCACTTATTTTTTCTAGAGCTGCGATAAATTGTTCACCTTGTATAGAGCTTGTACTGGGCTGACCTCCCGAACTTGAAGAACCTCCCATTTGGTGTAACAACTTTTTCAACTCTTTTACAAGCTGTTCCAGTTTCGTCATGTTGCTTGTGGGTTGCTGGCTGGAAACCTTTGAGAGCAATAATTGAAAGCTTTGCATTGAATCTTGGTTTTTACCAAGCTGGTTGGCGGTCATGCCTGTTTGCTGTACAGACGGTCTAGAAAAAGAAGAAAAAAGCGCCATACTTTTCACATTCTTTCACCTCCTTTCAGGTTCGATCACTAGTTAATTGGCAGCTGCACCAGTTAGTAAACTTGCAATCTCAGCAGCAGCTTCCGGTGTCATTGCCCCGAGAATCGCTCCTCGCTGGCTGCTTGCCACTTCTGCCAGAAGCTGGACAGCTAATTCCTTATCCATATTTTCAATAATGGGGGCTGCTTCCTCTTCATCCATTTCCTCAAAGGAAACGGCCATTTCTCTCATTGGATCAGAGCCAGCGGAGGAATCTTCAGTTTGTTGTTCATCAGAAGCAGCTAATGCCGACTCAAGATCTGTCTCAAGTTGTTCTATTTGTTGATGTAATTCATCAATCGTTAGCTGCTTGTCCTCTACCTGCTGCTGAAGCTGGTCGATTTTCTCATTGTGCTCAGCAATAACCGTTTCAAACTGTTCCGTTTGTCTCATATTCTGACTCTCATCCGACGTCGATACGAGCGTTGACAATCCTGGGATTTGATTGGCATAGCTTTCTGCCTTTTCCACTACATTGACACCCATGATGGTTAACACAACAACGGTAAGGGTTAATGCAAATAGTGCAGGGACAACGAGAACGAAGAAAAACCATTGGAGTTTACTGCCTTTCTCCTGATCATGCTTCATTTTGTTTGCCATGTAATCACCTGTTTTTCTCATTTAAATATTGCCTGGTTGATAATTCATCCATTTGCTTCGTTTCTTGTTCTTTCAGCCATTGTCTGTGTCGTGCCAGTTTGTTATCGATCAGCTTCTCAAATTTTTTCACTTCAATGTGGGCTGAGGAAAGGTGTGTTTGAGCATTCTCCATTTGCGTTCTTGCTTGCTGCACTTGCGGCTGGAGCTGCATGATTTCACTGTCAAGCTGGTCAATATAGCGTCGGTGGTATATGAAGGAATGCGCCTTAACCTTAGAATGAGTAAGACTTTCATGAAAACTTTGCTCAGCTGCTTCTCGTTGTTTCAATTTCTCATATAATCTGGTAGCTACGGATTCAAAGGCATCCATTTGCTCCTGGTACATTTTTTGCTTTTCCTTTTTGTCTCGTTCGCGTAACTGTTTGATCTTATGAAAGGCTTGAACGTTCGTCATTCTTCTACACTCCTATGTAAACAGCTTTTCAAGTGACTCAACGGACTGTTCAAAACTCGACCGCTCATGAACCCCTTGCTTTAAGAAACGAATGAGAGAGGGATGGTAATGGATGGCTTCATCAACTTCACGGCTGCTTCCTTTTTTATAAGCACCAATCTGAATCAGTTCGTTATTTTCCTCATACGTTGCCAGCAGCGCCCGCATTCGTTCGGCCGCTTGTTTATGGGGAGGGGAAGCAATTTGATTCATGACCCGGCTAATAGATTTTAGTATGTTAATCGCCGGAAACTGACCCTGTTCTGCCAGCTTCCTATCCAGCACAAAGTGACCATCCAGAATCCCTCGTACTGTATCTGAAATCGGTTCATTGAGGTCATCTCCATCGACGAGAACGGTGTAAAAAGCCGTAATTGTTCCGAGACTGCTTGTCCCCGTGCGCTCCAGAAGTTTTGGCAGCATGGCGAAAACGGAAGGTGTGTACCCCTTCGTCGTTGGCGGCTCACCAGTAGCTAAACCAATTTCCCGCTGTGCCATTGCAAAACGTGTAACGGAATCCATCATTAAGTTAACGTTATAGCCAAGATCCCGGAAGTATTCACTGATGGCCGTTGCGGTATAGGCTCCCTTCACCCGCATTAGCGCCGGCTGATCAGACGTGGCTACGATGACGACCGATCGCTTTAAGCCTTCTTCTCCGAGGTCGTTCTCAATAAATTCGCGTACTTCTCGTCCACGTTCGCCAATCAGGGCAATAACGTTAATATCAGCAGCACTATTTCTTGATATCATCCCGAGCAGTGTACTCTTACCTACCCCGCTGCCAGCAAAAATACCAATCCTCTGGCCTTTTCCAACCGTCAGGAGAGAATCAATCGCCCTTACACCTACTTGAATCGGTTCTTTGATTGTCGGACGCGACAACGGATTCGGCGGGTGTTGTTCGGTTGGGTAGGTTTTTAACCCTTTAGGTAACATCGTCTGATCTAACGGATGTCCCATCGCATCCAGAACGTTTCCGATCAGCCCAAGACCTGCTTTAATTTGAAGCGGCTCTCCTGTTGCTTCTACTAAACTACCTGGACCGATTTCACGAATTTCACGAAAGGGCATCAGCAATACTTTTTCATGATTAAACCCCACTACTTCTGCTGCTATTTTTTTAGAATCATAGGAAGAAGTATGAATATAACAAAGATCACCAATCGAAGCTTCAGGACCCTTTGATTCAATCATCAATCCGATTACTCGATGAACTTTTCCATACCGTTTATATGTATCCATCCGTTTGATCGCATCAAGATATACCTGTTTATTCATCATTCTTCTCCTCTTGCACAAGCTGATGAAGCTTTTCACGAAGCTGAGTGAGCTGATGGTCAATCCCTGCTTCAACACGGCCAAACGGAGATTCAACCATACAACTGAATCGTTCCAGCGATTCATCGATATAAATAGTCAATGTGGCCTTAAAGCTAGTTATGGATACTAATTCACTTTTTTGAGAATGAATCAGCTCATAATCATTCGGGTGCACATACACAACAATTTCCGGATGATCTTGAACTTCTTCAATCGCCTTCTTAACGACCGGTAAAAAGCTCTCAGGGTCAGCCTTTAACTGTTGATTGATAATTTTCTCAGTACTGCTGACGGCAAGTTCTAATATCATTTCTTCACTAGCTGAAACTGTACTCGCATAGTCCTTTTGCGCCAGAGTCATAATGTGATTGATCTGAGTGAGCTGTTCTGAAAACTCCTGATACCCTTGTGATTGCCCATCATGAAACCCCTTATTAAAACCTTCTTGATAGGCTTCCTGAGCCAACGATTCCTTTTCCCCATCCCAGGCGTCGCGCTGCGCTGAAATTTCTTGTTCGACTGCTTTTAATTGACTTTGCGCCTCCTGCTTTGCTAGAGCCAACTCTTGTTCTGCTTCCGCTAAGAGCCGATTTGCTTCGTCATTACTCTGTTGCTCGGAAGCTTCTCTTTCATGCTGGCGTTTCTGAATCGTTACAGGCTTTAACCCAATGACACGCTTTTGCAATGAATTCTGATTAGACAATAATGTCATCTCCCCCACCGCGTGCCACCACGATTTCTCCCACTTCCTCAAGACGCCTGATAGTTCCGACTACACGTGTTTGTGCCTCTTCTACATCACGCAGCCGCACTGGCCCCATAATTTCCATTTCTTCTTTAAAAGTCTCGGCCATCCGTTCAGACATGTTCGTAAACACGAGTGCTTTCACTTCATCACTGGATACTTTCAAGGACAAGCGCAGATCATCATTGTCCACCTCGCGGATAACACGCTGAATAGCACGGTTATCCAATGTCACGATATCTTCAAAGACGAACATCCGTTTCTTGATTTCTTCCGCCAACTCAGGATCCTGAATTTCCAGCGCATCTAGAATCGTTCGTTCAGTACTTCGATCCACTCCATTTAACACTTCTACTACCGCCTGGATCCCACCAGTTTCTGTATAGTCCTGTGTCACAGTTGCGGAAAGCTTCTTCTCAAGAATACTTTCAATTTGGTTGATGATTTCCGGCGAAGTCGAATCCATTGTCGCAATTCTTCGTGCCACATCCGCTTGTAACTCTTGAGGCAGCTCTGACAGGATTTGTCCTGACTGGGCTGCATCCAAGTACGATAAAATAAGTGCAATCGTTTGCGGATGCTCATTTTGAATAAAATTTAAGATTTGATTAGGATCGGCTCTTCTCGCGAAATCAAACGGCTTGACCTGCAATGAAGATGTCAGTCGACCGATAATATTGGAGGCCTCCTGTTCGCCAAGCGCTTTCTCCAGGACCGTTTTCGCATAACCGATCCCCCCTTGTGAAATATAATCCTGTGCCAGAGCGATCTGGTGGAATTGATCCAGCACTTCTTCCTTTTGAGCTGTATCTACTTTCTGAACAGAGGAAATCTCCAATGTTAGTTTTTCCATTTCTTCTTCTGTCAAATGTTTATAGATTTGTGCAGCAACATCTGGACCGAGAGAGATTAACAGCACTGCTGCTTTTTGCTTTCCTGTTAACCTTGATGCCTGATAGGCCATATTAGGACCTCCTTAATCTTCAGCAATCCATGAACGAAGCAGCTTGGCAAACTCCTCAGGCTTATCTTTAGCCATACGTTCAAGCTGTTTGCGTCTGACCGATGACTCCGTTTCATTTTCTTCTATGTCTGGTATGCTGTCTGGCTGTTGGACAGCCGGTTCTTCAAATACTGCTTCCTCCTCCATAACCTTACTCTTACGCTTGAACAGCATTACTATAAGCACAAGAATCACAAGAAGGAGTCCACCTCCAACGAGATACATCCAGAGCGGAATTCCTGTAGTTTCTGCAGGAAATTCTGGTTCACCGCTAAACTCTTGGAAGACAATCGATACTTTTTCCTCAGGATTGACTTCGCCATAACTTCCGTTAATAGACGTGGTAATCATTGAGCTCAAAATCGACTGAACACTCTCTTGTACCGTTTGCTGTTCCTGTTGAGTAAGCTGCTGTACTTCACCGTCACCGTTTGTATCCTTCGTATTATCAATGGCGACCTGTATACCTAAATCACGAACTTTGTACGGACTTTCAACGATATCCCGCCGAATTCGATTGAACTCGTTGTTGATCGTTTCTTTCGTCATTTCGTAGTCGCCGTTATCTCCTTCTGCCTCAGCTGGATAATTAGGGACCTCACCTTCACCAGCTCCGGGAACACCACCTTCAGGAGTACCGCCTGTGTAAGTTTCTTCAATTCGCTCCACACTGACAGGCAAGCCTTCCATACTTTCAGGATCAACAGGCTCAACTAACTCTTCCACTCGATTTTCTTTTGTGAAATCAATATCTGCTGTGACTGTCGCTACCACTTTATTGTGCCCGATCATCATACCGAGCATTTTTTGCACGCGCTGCTGGATATCCCGCTCAATATCCTCTTTAATAGATTGTTGATATGTATAGGTATCTGCGCCGCTAGCCATTTGATTTTGATTTAAGTCAAAATAATTAAAGTTCTGATCCATAATGACGATATTATCTTTAGAAAGATTGGGAACAGATTTTGATGCTAAATTATACAAGGCTTCCACCTGGTTCGGCTGGAGTTCATAGCCTGGCTGTATATTAAGCACTACTGATGCCGACGCATCCTGAGTGGATTCAGACAAAAATACCTGTTCCTCCGGTATATTAATCATCACTTTGGCATCTTCAATCCCCGTGATCTCTGTCATTAAGTTGGCAAGCTCTGTTTGCATCGCATCAAGTTTGATGACATCAAACTCGTTATCGGTCATGCCCCACGAGACATTTCCACTGAAAAAGCTGTAGTCAATATTACCGCTGTCAGGCAAGCCTGCAGCTGCCAGATCTACCAGCAATGAATCAGCCTGCTCTGCAGGAACGGAAATCGTTGTCCCCCCTTGATCCAGTTCATAAGGAACACCGCGTGTATCCAGCTCCGCTTTTACTTGGCCTACTTCCTGGAGTGATAAATCCCGATAGAGTGGCACCATATTGGTCTGTGCCGCTAAAAAGCTGGCTATACTCAGCAACAGAATAATTCCTGCTGCTGCCCCAATAAACAACCCTTTCTGCTTCGAGGACCTTTCCCTCCAATAGGCAGTTATTTTATTCTTAAAAACTATTATTTTTTCTTTCATAATTGCCCCCATAAAACGAACAAGTTAAGAGAATATGTATGATAACAAATGATGAGAGTACGGTTAGACTTGCATTCTCATCATTTCTTTATAAGCATCAATAACTTTATTGCGAATTTCAATGGTTGTCTGCATCGTAATACTCGCTTTTTGTGAGGCGATCATAACGCCATGCAAATCGTTTACTTCACCGCGTGCCAAGGCCTTTGTTTTCGCATCTGAGGCAATTTGAGCCTCATTCACTGTATTAATAGCTTGTTTCAAGCTGCTAGCGAATGCCTCATGCGCTTCACCAGTGGAGACTGGTTTTGAAGCTTGAGACTGTATCAATTTAATGAATGGATCATTAGTAACGGGCACTCCATTTACCATATGTATTCCTCCTTGTTACTTACCAATTTCCAGGGCTTTCATTAACATGCCTTTTGTGGCGTTAATTGCTGTCACATTAGCTTCATATGAACGTGTTGCACTCATCAGATCGACCATTTCCTGTAAAGGGTCCACATTCGGAAGCAGAACATAGCCATTCTCGTTTGCATCCGGGTGTGAGGGGTTATACATTTGTTTAAATGGTTCCTCATCCTCTACGATTGCGGATGCTTTGACACCCTTACCGGGCGAGCCCGAACGATTAGCCGCTGTATCTAAAAAGGATTGGAACGAATTGTCTTTAGGTTCGAATACAACCATTTTTCTTCTGTAAGGTCCCCACTCGCCATTTTCATTGATGGTCGCTCTTGTTGAATTCGCATTGGCTATGTTCGAAGAAGCAATATCCATCCTTAATCGCTGAGCTGTTAAAGCACTCGCGCTCGTATTTATCGCATGAAAAATACTCATGGATTAATTTCCTCCTTTAAGCACATTTTCAAGACTCCTAAACTTTCCGCCCATGCGGTCAACTAGAGCTTGATAGAGAATTTGATTTTTCGCAAGCTCATTCATTTCCTTATCAATATCCACATTGTTTCCGTTGTGATTATATGTAGTGCCCTGCTGCGTCACCGTTTTGTACGGACTGTTTCCCTCATTAGAAAATGGAATGTGGCGGGAGTTTGTTCGTTTTGCCTCTAAGCTGTTCATTTCCCCTTCTAACACATGCTTAAAGACAACATCCTTCGCTTTATAGCCAGGTGTGTCCACGTTAGCGATATTGTTAGAAATTGCTCTATTTTTTGCAGTTGTGTAGTTTAGAGAGTTTTCAAGAAGGGTAAATGTTTCACTAAAAAGTTTCAATCTTTATGACCTCCTATCAATTACTAATGGCCCGAATAGATTTTAAATACAAGATAAATATTAGTACATTTTGAACCCAAACCTTTTTGATTATGAACATAAATAGTTCTTCTCTCTTACTACATATGATTGAGTTCTGCGGTAATTGTTACCACTTGTCGAAAAATCTACTATAATGAACATTATTACACATTTAATTCATAAAATAAATTACATTTATAATTCCTTTATAAAATGCCTACAAAAGGAGCACTTTCTATAACTTTTGTGTATACATTTTGTTATAAATTGTAATTATTATAGGTCTTAAATCTTACACAAAAAAAGCCGCTGCCAATTTAATGGCAGCGGCTTTTTCTAAGTTTCTATTAATTTGAGCGAAGTTTTTGAAGTTCTACTAAGAAATTGTTATTAAGAACTTTAATGTACGTACCTTTCATTCCCAGTGAACGTGATTCAATCACACCGGCACTTTCAAGTTTACGCAAAGCGTTAACGATAACAGAGCGGGTAATACCAACACGGTCTGCAATCTTACTGGCTACTAGTAATCCTTCATTACCTTCTAATTCTTCAAAAATATGCTCGATCGCTTCAAGTTCACTGTAGGACAATGAACTGATCGCCATTTGTACCACAGCTTTACTACGTGCTTCCTGCTCAATTTCTTCTGTTTTCTCGTGAAGAATTTCCATACCTACTACAGTAGCTCCGTATTCTGCTAGTAATAGATCATCTTCCTCGAAGCTGCTGTTGAGCCGGCTTAAAATCAATGTACCCAAGCGTTGACCACCGCCAATGATTGGTACAATTGTGGTAAGGCCATCTTCAAATAACTCTCTGTTTTCCACAGGGAAAGCAGTGTATTCGCTATTCATGTCAAGGTTAGGAGTCGTTTCCTGAACGTTAAAAAGATTTTGAGTGTATTCTTGAGGAAATTGACGTTCAGTCAACATTGCCTGCATACGCTCATTTTCTATTTCCTGTTTGATGGCAAATCCAAGCAGTTTACCTCGACGGCTGACAACAAAAGTATTGGCTTCGATGACATCTCTTAATGTGGCAGACATATCATTAAAGTCCACCGATTTCCCTGTTGTTTTTTGCAGCATTGCATTAATTCTTCTTGCGCGATTTAATAATTCCATTATTGTTCCTCCTTGAGTAAATTCACTACAGTATAAACCTGCTTAAATCTTTATTTTTAACAATAGTAGATAATTTGCTGTCTACATATTGAGGGGTTATGTCTATAGTTTCCAGTGTGACATCCGGTGCTTCGAATGATAAGTCTTCTAATAACTTCTCTAAGATTGTATGCAGGCGTCTCGCTCCGATATTGTCCGTTTCCTGATTCACTTCATAGGCAATTTCAGCAATTCTAGTAATAGCATCGTCAGAAAATTCGACCTTTATACCTTCAGTTTCTAAAAGTGCCTTATATTGCTTTAATAGAGCATTCGAAGGTTCTACTAAGATGCTTCGAAAATCTTCTATTGTTAGTTTATTTAATTCCACCCGAATCGGAAAGCGCCCTTGCAGTTCCGGGATTAAATCTGAAGGTTTTGCCATATGAAAAGCTCCGGCTGCTACAAACAAAATATGGTCTGTAGACACGGGACCGTACTTCGTAACGATGGTAGAACCCTCAACGATGGGGAGAATATCCCGCTGTACGCCTTCTCGTGATACATTCGCCTGATTATCCCCTTTGGCCGCCACTTTATCAATTTCGTCAATAAAAATGATGCCTGACTGCTCAACTTTCTCCACAGCCATCTGTCCGACTTCATCCATATCAACAAGTTTTTGAGCTTCTTCTTGAGTAAGTACTTTTCGCGCTTCACTTACTGGAAGCTTACGTTTCTTTTTTTTCTTCGGCATGAACTGGCTGAAGGCATCCTGCATGTTCATACCCATCTGTTCCATTCCCGAACCTTGCAGCATGTCAAACATGGACGATTGAGATTCTTCGACTTCAATCGTCACCATATGATCTTCAAGCTCGCCCAGTTCAAGTTGATGCTTAATACGCTTGCGTTTGTTTTTGATTTCTGTTTCTTCCTGATCAGAAGTGGAATCGGTTTGCTGCTGATTACCTTGCTGAAACAACATCTCTAAAGGATTCTTAAAGTTAGATGACTGTTTATCTTTAGCCGGGACCAGCAGTTTGATCAACCGCTTATTCGCCTGTTCTTCTGCCGTTTCCCGGACTGCTTCAATCTTTTCCTCTTTCACCATCCGAACAGCCATTTCCACTAAGTCTCGAACCATAGATTCCACATCACGGCCCACGTATCCTACTTCCGTAAACTTCGTCGCTTCAACTTTAACAAACGGGGCTCCGACAAGCTTTGCCAGACGGCGGGCAACCTCTGTTTTCCCTACACCTGTTGGGCCCATCATGAGGATGTTTTTAGGTACAACTTCTTCTTTTATGTCATCGGTTAATTTCATCCTTCTGTAACGGTTTCGTAAAGCAACAGCTACAGATTTCTTTGCATTCGTTTGACCGATGATATATTGATCGAGCCGCTCCACAATTTGTTTAGGCGTTAAATCTAAAGACATTTCATCAGCCTCCTATTCCAAAACTTCCAGGGTTATCTGATCATTCGTAAACACACAGATTTCACCAGCGATTTCAAGAGCCGCCCGCGCAATTTGCCTGGCAGATTGATCTGGTGAATACCTTTTTAAAGCACGACCAGCACTTAAAGCAAAATTGCCCCCTGAGCCAATCGCCAATATGCCGTCATCCGGTTCTATTACTTCCCCTGTTCCTGATACGAGAAACATTTTACCCTTATCCATTACAATCAGCATCGCTTCAAGTTTTCTAAGCACTTTGTCACTGCGCCATTCTTTCGCTAGTTCGACGGACGCCCGGGCCAAATTTCCATCGTAGGTTTCGAGCTTTGCTTCAAATTTTTCAAATAGAGTAAAGGCGTCCGCAACAGATCCTGCAAACCCGGCTAAGACTTGGTCATTAAAAAGTTTGCGAACTTTCACAGCTTTATGCTTCATCACAACCTGATTCCCAAGCGTCACTTGACCGTCGCCACTCATTGCACATGTTCCGTTGTGCTGTACAGCAAAAATTGTCGTCGCATGAAATTGTTGGTCCATTAACATCACCTCGTTACTTATTGGCTCGGGGATGGCTGTTCATATACACCTGCCGAAGCCTATCTTTCGTTACATGAGTATAAATCTGTGTTGACGATAAGTGCTCATGCCCTAGCAACTCCTGAACGGAGCGTAAGTCAGCGCCTGCATTTAATAAATGGGTCGCAAAGGAGTGTCTTAACTTATGGGGATGGATATCTACAGTTAAAGCTGCCTTTTTTACCATCTTATCCAGAATCAAGCGTACCCCCCGTGCGGTAAGAGGTCCTCCTTTTGCGTTTACGAACAACTTCTGCACCGGCTGTGACTGTTTTTTAAGTAGCTGGGGCCGGGCATGGTTAAGATAGTTTCGCAGTGCTTTCTCTGCAAATTGACCAAAGGGTACATACCTTTCTTTTCTGCCTTTTCCATACACCAGCAAAGTGGAAAGCGAGAAATCGATATGAGATTCTTCCAGCTGCACACATTCGCTTACCCGGATTCCTGTACCATATAGCAGCTCAAGTATAGCCTGGTTTCTCTGTCCCAAAGATGTTGAGCAGTCACTTACTGAAAATAACTGATTCAGTTCTTCTTCATAGAAAAACTCCGGGATCCGCTGTTCACTCTTAGGTAACCGTACGTTTATAAATGGATTATGTTTCATAAGCTCTTCCCGTTCTAAAAACCGATAAAAGCTGCGCAGCGAAGAAATTTTCCTTGCCATACTTTTCCGCGCCATGTTTTCCTCAAAAAGCTTTGTAAGATAAACCCGGATCACCGAGTAATCCACTTCCTCTAATGAATTAATTGATTCTGACTCCATAAAAACAAAAAAAGCTGTTATATCATCACCATAGTGTCTTACTGTCAATGGCGATGCATTCTTTTCGATTTGGAGATATTCTAAAAATAATTGTTTAAATCTAGTCAGTTCTGCCATGATTCACCCCCGCAAAGGCGCTTAAATTTTACCACAACTATCCTATGAATCACAATGGCTTTAATAAAACTGTAACAAAATTCTGAATTGTTTCCAACATTTTTATTTTAACAGCCATACCAAGGAATCATTTTATGTAAGCCTACTTATTAAAATAACCCATTAAGCTGTCAAGTAAACATACTTACCAAACCGTAATTATAGCCGTCTCTAGTGCTTGTGTCAATTGATATACTAAAAAAGTACGTGGCAGGTCCAAAATTGAATGAAGCATAAAAAAATCCGAACGATTCCTATCGAAATCAGTTCGGACGCTTCGTCAAAACACTTCGCTTTCCTGTGGGTTCGTTTGCTCGCGCTGTTCCCGCTGGAGTCTACGTATTTTGACTACGCTAATTAATCAGCGTGTATATTTTATATATCTTTTTTTTGACATCATCGCATAACTTATGTCCCCGTCACCCTTACTTATAAGAAAAACGGTCATTAAGTTAAGATTGTGGCTGCTCTTTGTAGTCACATTCCGTACATTGGATTTGTGTCCCTTTTTTAGAGCGTTTTTCAACGAGTAATGATTCACATCGCGGACAAGGTCTTGAAATCGGCTTATCCCAGGAAATAAAGTCGCATTCTGGGTACCGATCACACCCGTAAAATTTACGATTTTTCTTACTCTTTCTTTCTACGACCTCTCCTTCGTTACATTTAGGACAAGTAACGCCAACCTCTTTAAGAATTGGTTTCGTATTTCGGCAATCTGGAAAGTTAGAGCAGGCTAAAAACTTTCCGTATCGACCCATTTTATAAACCATTTCATGCCCGCATTTCTCACAATCTATTCCTGCAGTTTCATCTTTAATCTCAATCTCTTCCATCTCTTTTTCTGCTTTATCCAGTCTTGGTTCGAACCCTTGGTAAAACTCGGCAATGACCGATACCCAATTATTTTTTCCTTCTTCGATGGAGTCGAGATCATCTTCCATTTCTTTCGTAAATCCGGCATCAATTATTTCCGGGAAGTATTGTTTGAGCTGTTCCATAACAATCTCGCCGAGTTCTGTAGGAATGAAGCGCTTATTATCAAGGGCCACATAGCCGCGGCGCTGGATTACATCAAGCGTCGGAGCATAAGTGGATGGACGGCCGATACCAAGCTCCTCTAAGGTCTTTACTAAACGAGCTTCAGTATACCGCGGCGGCGGCTGAGTGAAGTGCTGGTTCGGTTTAATTTCCTCCGCTTTTACCGTCATTCCTTCTTCCAAGTTCGGAAGCATTTTATCTTTCTCTTTTTTATTATCATCATTGCCTTCAATATAGACTTTCATAAATCCTTTGAATTTAACTTTTGAGCCAGTCGCTCTGAATTCCACCCCTTGATTCATCAAATGAACGGTCATGGTGTCAAGGATAGCCGGCGCCATTTGACTTGAGATAAACCGATCCCAAATGAGCTTATAGAGTCGATGCTGGTCTCTTGATAATGCACTCTTCATTGATTTAGGATCTCGCGAAGCACTTGTCGGACGAATTGCTTCGTGGGCGTCCTGTGCCCCTTCCTGTTTTTTAGAAGCTTTCCCTTTTCCTAAAAATTCTTTGCCAAAAGTGGATTCAATATAATCCTTTGCTTCTTCCTTCGCGGTGTTTGAAAGCCTGGTGGAATCTGTACGCATGTAGGTAATTAAACCTGCTGTACCTTGCTTGCCGCCAAGATCAATCCCCTCGTAAAGCTGCTGAGCAAGCATCATGGTCTTTTTGGCTCTAAAATTTAGCTTTCTCGCTGCTTCCTGTTGGAGAGATGATGTAGTGAAGGGTAAGGAAGGATTTCGTTTACGTTCCCGCTTATTGACTTTCTCAATTGAGTACTCATCACCTTTGAGCTTCTTCTGGATCTCTTCTACATCCTCTTTCGTTTTCAATTCTCTCTTTTTTCCGTCTACCCCGTAAAACGCTCCTTCAAAGGTTTCTTTGCCTTTAAGAAAATCCGCTTCGATCGTCCAGTACTCTTCGGGTTTGAATTGTTTAATTTCATTCTCACGATCGATAATAATCTTCACAGCTACGGATTGCACGCGTCCTGCACTCAGGCCTTTTTTTACCTTCTTCCACAGAATAGGGCTGATGTTGTACCCGACAAGCCGGTCTAAAATACGCCTCGCCTGCTGGGCATCGACTAAATCAGAATCAATCGATCTCGGTTGTTTAAACGAGTCTTTGATTGCTTCCTTTGTGATTTCGTTAAATACGACGCGGCATTTTGATTGATCATCAATGTCCAAGCTATGTGCCAGGTGCCAGGCAATAGCTTCCCCTTCACGATCGGGGTCGGCTGCCAGATATACGCGTTTTGCTTTCTTAGCTGCTGCTTTTAAGTCTTTTAATACAGGGCCTTTTCCTCGTATCGTAATATATTTAGGTTCAAATTCTTCTTCTACATTTACACCCATCTGACTTCTGGGAAGGTCACGTACGTGTCCAAGTGAAGCCTTTACTTTATATTTTTTTCCGAGATAACGTTCAATTGTTTTTGCTTTTGCGGGTGATTCAACAATTACAAGATAGTCTGCCATTTAGGTTCCTCCCATAGAGGTGTATTTCTGTTTGCTTTTCGTTTTATAAATCTTCCCTATTATTAAATACAATGAAACCGTTTGTCAAACTTCATCGTTTTAATTTTTACTTTTTCAAGGGGAGTGAACCTTTGTCAAAATGCAATTATCAGGAAATTAATTAAATTTTTCCCTATATGCTGACAGAACATCCTGATGGCTTTGAATCAGCCGCGCTCCTTCTTTTATGATGGCGTGGCAGCCTTCACTTGTTTTGCTTCCGATCGGTCCCGGCAGTGACAAAACTTCCCGCCCTTGTTCAAGGGCCTGATCTACAGTAATAAGGGACCCGCTTTTTAATCTCGCTTCAATCACAAGTGTCGCCTCAGAGAGTCCGGAGATAATTCGATTACGTTCAGGAAAATGAAACTTTCTAGGTGGCCGAGAAGGAGGGTATTCGCTAATAACCAGCTGGCGTTCGCACAAATGGGTAAATAGTGCTGGATTGTTTCGAGGATAGAGATGTTCAAAACCAGAACCCATCACCGCTATAGTACTGCCTTTATGCTGGAGGGCTAAACGATGAGCATGCTGATCGACTCCAACTGCCATTCCGCTTACGATACAGAAATTAGATTGTATGAGCGGAAGCAGGATTTGCTCCATAGCTGGAAAGGCATATTTCGATGGAGTTCGCGTCCCGACTACACTAAGTGTTAATGGATGGTGCAGCAGCGTCATGTCGCCTCTTGTATAAAGGACAAGCGGTGGATCAGGAATAATTTTCAATAAGGCAGGATACGCTTCGTCAAAATACGTCACACAATTGTATATTTGTTCATTTATGTCGAGTTTCTTCATTATAGTTGAATCATGAATGTGATTGTAAATCGAGCGGGCTGTTTCGTGTGATAGTTGAAGTGAAGCGGCTATTTCTTTAGGGGAAATATTTGGGAGATATGAAAGGCTAGGGTCTTTCTTTAACCAAGCTCTTAGCAATTTACGTGATACATACGGACAGTCATGTAAATGGATTAAGCGCTGCCTAAACGTGTTCATCGATCAGCCTCTTTCTTTTGTTAATAGGATAAAGAAGAACTGCGCCGTATAAGCGCAGTCCTCCCCATATTGAATGATTAATGAGTTTTACATTTTTCATACAAGTTTTCTTTTTTCAGAACATTGATCAGTGTTTCACCCATAACGGATGGCGTTTCCGCAACTTCGATGCCACACTCGTTCATAACTCGAATCTTTTCATCAGCTGTACCTTTACCGCCAGAAATAATCGCACCAGCGTGGCCCATGCGTTTTCCTGGAGGTGCTGTACGTCCGCCAATAAAGCCGACAACAGGCTTATCCATATTTTCTTTAACCCATTCAGCAGCTTCTTCTTCTGCTGTTCCGCCGATTTCACCAATCATAATAACTGCTTCGGTATCTTCATCTTCATTAAAGGCTTTCAGCACGTCAATGAAGTCTGTTCCATTTACAGGGTCACCGCCGATTCCTACGGCAGTAGATTGGCCTACTCCAGCTTCAGATAATTGATGAACTGCTTCATACGTAAGCGTACCAGAACGAGAAACTACCCCTACATGACCTTTATTATGGATATAGCCAGGCATGATTCCAATTTTACATTCATCAGGAGTGATTACACCTGGGCAGTTTGGCCCTACCAGGCGAGTTCTCTTCCCTTCCATATAACGTTTCACTTTGACCATATCCATAACCGGAATATGTTCAGTGATGCAAATGGCTAGATCCATATCTGCATCTGTTGCTTCCATGATCGCGTCAGCAGCAAATGGAGCCGGCACGTAAATGACAGACGCATTGGCACCTGTTTTTTCAACAGCTTCAGAAACCGTATTAAATACTGGAATTCCTTCCACTTCGGTACCGCCTTTACCAGGCGTTACTCCACCAACGATTTGTGTACCGTATTCAACCATTTGTTTTGTATGGAATAAAGCTGTAGAGCCTGTAATCCCTTGAACAATAACTTTTGTATCTTTATTAATATATACACTCATCAGATTCCCCGCCTTTCCTACTTAACTAGTTCTACGATTTTTTGAGCGCCATCTGCCATGGAGTCAGCAGACGTAATATTCAATCCAGACTCTTCTAAGATGTTCTTACCAGCTTTAACATTCGTACCTTCAAGACGCACGACAAGCGGTAATGTTAATCCGATCTGCTTCGTTGCTTCGACAACACCTTCAGCGATAATGTCACACTTCATAATTCCACCGAAAATGTTTACGAAAATACCTTTTACATTGTCATCAGACAGAATGATCTTAAATGCTTCGGTAACTTTTTCCGTAGTAGCTCCACCGCCTACATCCAGGAAGTTCGCAGGATCGCCACTATAGTGCTTAATCGTATCCATTGTTGCCATAGCTAGTCCGGCACCATTAACCATACAGCCGATATTACCGTCTAAAGCAATGTAGCTGAGGTCATACTTAGATGCTTCAACTTCTTTTGGATCTTCTTCTTCAAGGTCGCGAAGTTCCGCTACATCTTTTTGACGGAACAAGGCATTGTCATCAAAGTTCAGTTTAGAGTCAAGTGCCAATACGCCCCCGTCCCCAGTCGTTACAAGCGGGTTAATTTCTGCAATGGAGCAGTCCTTTTTAACAAAAACATCATAAAGGCCCATCATGAATTTGACAGCTTTGCCTAGTGATTCTTTAGGAATATTAATATTAAACGCCAAACGACGTGCTTGGAACGGCGTTAAACCAGTAACAGGATCAATGATCTCTTTAAAGATCTTCTCAGGTGTTTTCTCTGCTACTTCTTCAATTTCAGTTCCGCCCTCTTCTGAAGCCATCATCGTTACCTTGCTCGTGGCACGGTCTAAGACAAGTCCGACATAATATTCGCTCTTAATGTCGCAGCCTTCTTCAATTAGCAAACGCTTAACTTCTTTTCCTTCTGGTCCGGTCTGATGGGTTACTAGATTCTTACCTAAGATTTCATTTGCGTATGTACGCACTTCATCAAGATTTTTAGCAATCTTAACACCGCCGGCTTTTCCGCGTCCGCCTGCGTGGATTTGTGCTTTTACGACTGTGACATCAGTCCCCAGTTTCTTAGCTGCATCAACAGCTTCATCTACGGTATATGCCACATGGCCATTTGGCACTGACACGCCAAAATCGCGCATAATTTGTTTTCCTTGATACTCGTGAATGTTCATGTTTCATCCTCCCATCAAATTTCACTGCATTCCCATTGTATAAAAAAACGCTGTCAATTGTCCACAGTAACCTCTTTTTATGTCGAAAGTCGTTCAATAGTTTACCTTCACCAGGTTATGTAGACTTAGTTTCTTTCCATTTCTTGATCCGCACGGTAAATAAATGCAAATACCTCTGCGACTACATGGTACAGTTCTTCAGGAATATGTTCATTAATATTTAATTCGGACAACAGTTCAACTAAGGTGGCATCCTCCTGAATAGGCACCTCATTTTCTTTTGCTTTCTCCAAAATATTATCAGCTACAATACCTTTTCCCTTTGCCAGTACTTGTGGTGCCTGGTCCTTTTCTGCCTGATAACCAAGTGCGATCGCTTCTTTTCGTTTATCCTTCATATACGGATATCGACTCCCTTATAATCCTGGCGTGATGCAGGAATTTGTTGGACTTGCTGCTGGTCACTTGTTTGCTGTACTCTAAGTGAGGACAATTCATAACCTAACTTTTCCAATCCGTCTTTTAACATTTTCTTATAATGGTTAGTAATCGATTCAGCTGCCTCCAATTGATTATAAATCGTGACCGCCACCCGGCGTTCAACAATCGACAAATCAATGACTGTATCCTTCAGATGCTCTAGTTGCAGGAAAAACATAATATGACAAGAATCCGGGTCAATTTCACCATCTTTATTCTTTTTCCCTTCCATGTTCAAATGGATATCTTGATTGACTTTCAGCACATCTCCTGGAAAAGTAAAGGCGAGTTGAAGCATTTGACCGGTTTCCTGCTGGGAAACTAGCTGAATACCACTGAGAAGTTGGATAAACTGTCTGCTTGAATCATGGCTTCTCATCGGATTTTCGTGCACATGCTGCAGCAACATAGATTTCACAGTTTCCTCTTTAGCCAGCTGATTTTCTCCATGCAGACCAGCTTTTACTTGTGCTTCATGATTGATGCCCGACAGCAAATGCATCAGCTTGATCTTGGCAAGCATTATTTCTTTTCCTCCCATATTGGCCGGCAGCGTCTGAAGACGAACCATCCACTCCAGTAATGCGGTTTTAGCTGAGTCAGGAACCTGTTTGGCCAACGTACTCTCCAGGGCTGCTAAAGCAAGCAGGGTTTTATCAAAATTTGGGGATGGGCGCTGCGAAGCTTCAGTAAGGATATCCAACGTTTGCTTCCCCATAAAGGGGAGGAGTTTCTCTAACACCCCGGCTGAAGAAAGCGTTTGAAACTGTGTTTGTAACTTACTCTGGGTTGAAACGGATGCCGGTTGTTCTTTCAGATATACTAAATGTAGCTGCTTGCTCCACTCCCTAATCAAGGTCATTTCTTTTGCTGACAGTGGCAGCTGTTGAGCGAACAGCTTTTGGAAAGCAGCTTCAGCCTGTGGCTCTGTATCTATAAATGGGATAGACTTACCCGAACGGATTAAGTTTTTCACGAGGGTGTCCGTACTCTGTACAGCACCCATGTGTGGTTGAATCAAACTCTTGAGACTTTGCTGAAATTGTTCGAAACTTACTTCCTTCTTAACGATACCGGATTGTTGAAATAAGAGAAAGGTCGTTCTATTTCCTTTTTCCATATCAGATATAAATCTTGTAAACGCTTCTTCCTTGAAGGTCCGTGCAGATTGCTTTCCTGCTAATAACCCAATTAAATCAGGAAGACGAGGTTGGACAGGTTCTTTTGATTGACGGAGTTGATCATAGATTCGCACAAATTGACCTGTCAATGATGTGGTCTGTCTCGTCATCAGAGCAGCAAATACTCCTTGTTTGATCGGTAATTGTCTCTGAAACATGTGCAGTAATGTTTCAGAAGCTGCTCTGTTGCCCTTGTGGTTTTGTAACGCCTGAAAAGCAAAGGAAAGATCTTTTTTGGTAAACGAAACTCCATGCTGTATCAGCTGCAGCATGAAGTCCGCATTGCCTTTCGTTGCTTTTACCCCTAGTTGCTTCAACAAGCTTACAATTGCCTGCTGCTTGTTTTCTACTGTCTGTTTAGAAAGTACTTTCAACGTTAATCCATCACCGACTGCTGTTACTTGAAACAAATATCTCTTCCCTTGTTGTATTGAAGCTTCGAGTTGTACGGGAAACTGGCGCTTCCCCACTTGTACAAGTGCACGCTGGTCGGGAAGAGGCTTAACCATTCTGCCCGCTATAATTTGTCCGACTTTAGGCGGCTGCTCTGATTTTAATGCAGCAGTCTGATGAAGCGCTTTAAACAGAGGGGAAGAACTTAGGCTCATTGAAGTTTCCTCCTTTTAAGAGTAAATAAGATCCTTCACCGGCGCGAAACTTTTCCGATGATAAGGGGTGTGACCATATGTCGTCAGGGCATGTAAATGATGTTTCGTGCCATACCCTTGATTAGAAGCAAAGTCATAGGCAGGGTACTGTTCACCTATTGTTTTCATAACGCGATCACGTGTAACTTTTGCCATAATACTCGCAGCTGCAATCGACACACTTCGCTGGTCACCTTTCACAAGCGATTGCTGTGTGCATGGCATCCCCTCAAGCGTCATCGCATCAATTAACAAATGGTCAGGGGCAAGCGGCAACTGCTCCACTGCTCGCTTCATCGCCAATTTTGTTGCCTGATAAATATTCCACTGATCAATTTCATCATTGCTTGCCGTACCTACTCCATAATCTGCTTGTTTCTTTATTTTTTCAAAAAATTGATCTCTTTGGAGTGGGGACAATTGCTTGGAGTCATTAAGCCCTTCTAAATAGAACGACGCTGGTAAAATGACGGCAGCCGCCACAACAGGGCCCGCGAGCGGACCTCTCCCGGCTTCATCAATCCCTGCAATCCATACTTTCCCCGAAGTTCGAGCCTCGTTTTCCATCGAAAGCATCTGCTCATATTGATTCTTTAATTCTATCTTTCTCTGCTGCTTAACATCATATTGCTTTAAAAGTTTATGTACACCTCTGCGATGGTCGTTTCTTAATAAATCTCGTTCGGACTTAGAAAATTGGTTCGAATCTAATTTATATTTAATGTCTTTTATCGTTAATTCACGCATATATTACTTCCTTTTATAATTGGTATATCGGTCGTTTGAGCTCATTATGTACAATTTTAGAACAATTCGGAGTCTCTGTTTAAAAGAAAGAACGCAATCAGAAGTCCACAGCTCCTGATTGCGTTATCCTTGTCTCTATTCCGGTTGATCGAAGCTAATCAAACCAAGCTTTCCACTTCGTAAGTCTTGGAGAATCACATCAGAGGTTTTGTCAAAGTTCACATGACCGCCACTTTCAAGACAGCCACGCTTCTGACCTATTTTTTCGAAAGCTCCCATGATATCGTCATATCCTGCAAATCCAAAACGTTGCTCTAAGAAATCCGGATAATTCGTACTCATAAAATCCAAGATGTATGCCGCTACATCTTCTTTTGGTAAAATCTGATCTTTGATCGTACCAATGGCAGCCAGCTTATACCCAATTTCCTCTTCTTCAAATTTCGGCCAGAGTATCCCAGGAGTGTCGAGCAACTCAAAGTCTTTCTTCACTTTAATCCACTGCTGTTTTTGGGTAACTCCTGGGCGGTCTCCAGTATTCGCTGCTTTTTTATTCGCAAGTCGATTGATAAGGGTTGACTTTCCTACATTGGGGATACCAAGGATCATGGCCCGGGCCGCCCGGGGGCGAACTCCCTTTGCACGGAGCTTGTCCATTTTATCCCGAGCAAGATCTTTCGCCATCTGAACAATCAGTTGTATATCTTTTTTCTGGTTCGCTTCAATGGCCAGGGCATGAATACCCTTATGCTTATAGTCATCGAGCCAAGCTTTAGTAATGGCTGGATCTGCTAAATCCTTCTTCATAAGCACCACCATTTTAGGTTTATTTTGCAATAAACCATGTAGGACTGGATTTTCCGAGGATATCGGAGCTCTAGCATCGACTAGTTCAATTACAAAATCGACTAATTTAAGCTTCTCTTCTGCTTCTCGTTTCGCTTTCGCCATGTGACCAGGATACCATTGTATCGTCATCTAGAATCCTCCCTTACTACACGAAGCCAATTCGATCAAAAGGCCAATAAATAAATACCGCTTCTCCTACGAGCTCATCTTTCGAAACCATTCCAATCGTTCGGCTGTCTGTAGAATTGTCACGATTATCTCCCAATACAAGTAAATACCCTTCAGGTACTTCTTCATAACCTCCTGGGAGCTGGCTGATCGTGAAGTTTTGTGTCAGCTTCTCGCCACCTGGCAGCTGTTTAATTTCCTCATTTAAAAAAGGTTCATCAACTGGTTCACCATTAATATACAGCTGATCGTCTTTAACAGCCACTTTGTCCCCTGGCAAGCCGATTACGCGTTTTATATAATCTTTTCTCTCAGTTGCGTGAAAAACGACGATATCAAATCGCTCAGGCGAACCTAACGTATAGTTGATTTTACTGACAATTAAATGATCCCCATTATGTAAGGTCGGTAACATGGAAGGCCCTTCCACCACAACAGGTGCGAAAAGAAATACACGAACAATGATAGCTAATACAGCTGCGATCGCAAAAGCCTTTATCCATTCTACCCATTGCTTTTTCATGCTAGTGTCCCCTTCGTCGTTAGAAAAAAAGGAGCTTTGCGAATGCAAGCTCCTTTCTCACTGTAATTAAATGATTTCTTTAATACGTGCTGCTTTACCACGCAGATTACGTAGATAATAAAGCTTCGCGCGACGAACTTTACCGCGACGGGAACGCTCTATTTTAGCAATTCGTGGAGAGTGCATCGGGAATGTACGTTCAACACCAACGCCGTAAGAGATCTTACGTACAGTAAATGTTTCGCTGATGCCACCATTCTGACGTTTAATTACGACACCTTCGAACACCTGAATACGTTCACGGTTACCCTCTACAACCTTCACGTGCACTTTAACTGTGTCACCTGCGCGGAAGTTAGGGTGATCTGTACGAAGCTGTTCTTTTGTAATGTCTTGAATTAGCTGTTGCATATTGTTTCACTCCTTCTTAACTAATGCTCTTGCCTTCTAAGAGACAGCGGAACATCGTTTTCCACTTAAACCGAACGTTTAAGCACAACTGATAATATACCATAAACCAATCATTTTCGCAAGACGTCCTCAGCTTTTTTTCCACTCCTGAACCCACTGCTTTTCCTGGTCAGTCAGCTCTCGCTGTTCCAGAAGGTCCGGGCGCCTCGTGAACGTCCTTTTTAATGATTCGTAATGCCGCCATTCAGCGATTTTAGCATGGTTCCCGGACAGAAGCACGTCAGGCACCTGCTGGCCTCTGAACTCCGCCGGTCTTGTATAATGAGGGTGTTCCAACAAACCACTGGAAAAGGAATCTTCTGGTGCTGACTGGTCATTGCCTAACACGTCAGGAAGCAAACGGACAACTGAATCCATGACCACCATTGCACCAAGCTCGCCACCTGTTAACACATAATCCCCAATCGATATTTCATCAGTCACGAGTTCTTGACGAATTCGTTCGTCGTACCCTTCGTAATGGCCGCAAATGAAGATTAACTGATCTTCCTTTGCCAATTCCTCTGCTTTAGCCTGGGTATAGGGCTCCCCTTGTGGACACATAAGAATCACACGCGTTTTCTGTTGGCTGGCAGGGCGGATGTCTTCGATCGCATCGAAAATCGGCTGAGGAGTAAGCACAAGTCCGGCCCCACCACCATACGGGTAATCGTCGACTTTGTTATGTTTATTGGTTGTATATTCCCTGAAATTAATCGTCTGACAGCTGAATGCTCCTTTATCCTGCGCTCGTTTCATTATCGAATGGTTTAGAACCCCGTCAAACATTTCAGGAAACAATGTTAAAATATCAATATGCATTAGTCTAGCAGCCCTTCTATTGGATCAATGATGACCGTTTGCTCCTCAACATTGACATCCTTCACAATCTCTTCAATATAAGGGATCAGTACGTCTTTTTGGTGTTGACGTGCTACTACCCATACATCATTAGCTCCAGGAGTAAGAATTTCTTTGACTTCACCCAGTGCCTCACCTGTAGTCAAATAAACCTTACATCCGATTATTTCATGAAAATAAAATTCGTGTTCGGCTAATGGAAGCTGTTCGCTTTCAGACACCTTCAGAAATCCATCACGATATTTTTCCACTTCGTTTATGGAAGCATGATCTTCAAAGGAAATTAAATCAAACCCTTTATGCATTCGGTGGGTTTTTACAACTAGTTCTTCTAAGTCGTGTTCTTGCTCATCACGCACCCAATACAAAAGCTGACCCGGCTGAAAACGTTCATCAAAGTCGGTAATTCGGCGGACTTTGACTTCACCTTTTATGCCATGAGTATTAATAACTTGTCCAACATTGTACAATTGTTCGTTCATGACTTCCTACCTCGCTCGTATGACTATTCCGTCCTTAATAATAATCTGAGGATCGAGCATTCGTTCCTCATATCGATCCCCTGCTTCCATAGTCACAATAGAATCCACCTCATCAATGACTAATTCACTGTCATCCGGAAGAATTTCCAATTGACCAAGCAGGTGTTCTGCCCTCTTCATTTTATCTTTACGCTTTTGAATCTCAGTGGAAAAACGTTTTTCCACATCCATTTTAGAAAACTCCTGCTTTTTTTCAAGCTTCTTTTGTTCAAACCATAACTGTTCACATTCTTGTTTCAGACGAAAATAATCTTGCTCAAACTGCTCAGTTAGTTTTTTTCTGCTTGCTGCTGTTAACACTTGTTTCACAGGTATTCGTTTAAGAATTTGCATAACATGTACCTGCCTCATTGTTATAATTATATGGAAAAAAAGGGAAAGGCTTTTCCCCTTCCCCTTTTACATGATATCTAAATAGATTCGTTTGTTTGAATCAGACCCTGCCGCATACACGACCGTACGTATTGCTTTGGCAATTCTACCGTTCTTTCCTATTACCTTTCCGACATCTTCTGTATGGACGGTTAAGTGATAGACAATCTTATTGTCCTCCTCCTTCACCTCAACAGCGATCTCTTCCGGGTGATCTACGAGCGGTGTTACGATTGTTTCGATCAAGGCTTTCATGATATCACACTACTTTACTTTTGGTTTTTCTTGTCGTGAAATTGCTTCATGATGCCTTCATTTGAAAATAAGTTACGAACTGTATCGCTTGGCTTAGCACCGTTAGACATCCAGTCGATTGCTTTATCAGCATCGATATCAACCGCTACTGGGTTAACTACTGGGTTATATGTCCCGATTTGTTCAATAAAACGTCCATCACGAGGTGAACGTGAATCTGCTACTACTACACGATAGAACGGGTTACGTTTAGAGCCCATTCGTTTTAGGCGAATTTTTACTGCCATGTTTAAGCACCTCCATCATTCTTTTAAATAAATGTTTTACACAAGTTTAGATTTTAGCAGATGAATGAATGTCTGTAAAGGTTTTTTACATTACATAAAGGGAAAATTCATTCCTTTGCCTTTTTTCCCTTTGGTATTACTCATTTGCTTCATCATCTTTTTCATATCTTCAAACTGTTTCAGCAGTCGGTTAACCTCGGAAACAGACCTGCCTGAACCGCGGGCAATCCGTTTCTTACGGCTGGCATTCATCAGAGACGGATCCTGTCGCTCTTTTATGGTCATAGATTGAATAATCGCTTCAATGTGAGAAATTTGCTTATCGTCAAATGAGGCATTCTTTAAGCCTTTCATTTTGTTGGCACCAGGGATCATATTGACCAGTTCATCAAGCGGCCCCATATTTTTGACTTGCTGCATTTGATCAAGAAAATCCTCAAACGTAAAAGAGGCGTTACGCATTTTCGATTCAAGTTCCTTCGCCTGCTTCTCATCGACCTGCGTTTGAGCTTTCTCAATCAATGTAAGCATGTCACCCATCCCTAGAATTCGGGAAGCCATTCGTTCAGGGTGAAATGGTTCAATCTGGTCAAGCTTTTCACCCGTACCGGCAAATTTAATTGGCTTACCGGTTACTGCTTTAATAGACAGCGCAGCACCACCGCGCGTATCGCCGTCAAGTTTCGTTAGTAACACGCCGGTAATATCCAGCTGTTCATCAAAACTCTCCGCTACGTTCACAGCGTCCTGACCTGTCATCGCATCCACGACAAGAAAGATTTCATCAGGAACGACAGCGTCTTTAATGCGCTGCAGTTCATTCATCAGATCACCATCGACATGGAGTCGACCAGCGGTATCAATAATGACATAGTCATGATGCTCTTCTTTAGCCTTTTCTACCGCATTCTTAGCAATATCAACAGGGTCTGCCTCAGTCCCTTGAGCATGAACTGGCATATCCAGCTGACGGCCTAATGTCTCAAGCTGCTGGATCGCCGCTGGACGATAAACGTCGGCTGCTGCCAGCATAGGTTTACGGTTATAATTTTTCCTAAGCAGGTTTGCAAGTTTTCCTGTTGTCGTCGTTTTACCGGCACCTTGCAAACCGACCATCATAATGACCGTTGGCGGGCGGTTGGCCACAGCAATCTTACTCTCATCCCCGCCCATTAAATCCGTTAATTCTTCTTTAACAATCTTAATGACTTGCTGACCTGGAGTCAGGCTTTCCATCACTTCAGAGCCGACCGCTCGTTCACGTATCCGCTTAACAAAGTCTTTTACCACTTTAAAGTTAACGTCGGCCTCAAGGAGGGCGAGCCGCACCTCGCGGCTCATTTCCTTAACATCTTGTTCGGAAACCTTCCCTTTTCCCTTAATTTTCTGGATGGTTTGCTGTAATCGGTCGGATAAACCTTCAAATGCCATCGAAGGAACCCTCCTATTCTAATTCTTGTAGTTGCTCGAGCCAGTTGTGGAACTGATTGTTCTGCTCAGTATCGTTCACTGCCTCTATCATTTTCTGGATCAATTGCTGACGCTTCTCAAACTTTCCGTACAAAAATAACTTGTCCTCGTATTCCTCAAGCATCGCTTCTGTACGGCGAATATTATCATAGACAGCTTGTCTTGATACATTAAAAGTCTCTGATATTTCACCGAGCGAATAATCTTCTAAATAATAGAGTTCCATATAGTTTCGCTGTTTTGGAGTCAACAGGGACTGATAAAAGTCAAACAAATAGTTAATGCGTGTTGTTTTTTCAAGCACAGCATATGCACTCCTTGTTAAGTGAAATACCTTTACATATGAATACTACCGAAGATCATCCTCCCATGTCAAGGTTGACCACACTATTGTTCCATACAAAAGTTCTTTCCTATCAAAAGCTGAAACTCGTTTTCTTCTATTGAAAAATGCGGATCATGTGTCTACTTCCTTACTGTTCCAAAGGAGAATAATGCCAAAAAGATATTCACTAACTACTTTTTCCACAATTATTTCCATTTGTTGAACAACAATAGGAGTTAGGTTCCGTATTTTTAAAAAGGTGAATGGGGGATGGAAAACCACTCGCTTTCCGCGGGGAAGACGGCGAGCCTCCTAGGGCTGCGCCCCGCGGGGTCTTGCCAGCCTTGCTTTTCCCGCAGGAGTCTCGCAGTTTTCCATCCCCCATTTCGATAATGAGACAAACGGAACCACCTTTTATATAAAACGAGGTGATGTATCTGTAATAGATACTTCAACAGTTATTCTTATACCCAATGGTCATGGAGTGTCCTCCAGTGATAGATACCTGTTCCTTCCCTCTTATGGTAAGGTGGTTGTGGAAATAACGAGACTCCTGTGGGATGATCGTACAGGGTGAGACCCCGCAGGCGCAGCCGAGGAGGCTCACCGTACGCCCACGGAAAGCGAGTTATTTCCACGATCACCTTCTCTCATCCCAATGATGGAACGGCTAAAATCGTCAGGTGCGTTATACAACAATACTGCCCGTTTACGGAACATATTTATTGTAATAAAACATCTTTATGATCCACGACAGCTATTCTTCTTCCGCTTGCTCTTCTATCATATCAGCAAACAACCCATAAACGAAGGCGTGTGCGTCAAATGTTTCTAAATCACTTACTTTTTCACCTAACCCCACCAGCTTCACCGGAATTTCCAGTTCATTACGGATCGCGAGGACAATGCCGCCTTTCGCGGTTCCATCCAGTTTGGTAAGGACAATGCCGGAAACATCTGTAGCCTCAGAAAACGTCTTCGCCTGACTCATCGCATTCTGGCCTGTTGTTGCATCAAGAACAAGCAGTACTTCATGAGGGGCTCCCGGAACTTCCCGTTCGATGACACGCTTTACTTTAGATAGCTCGTTCATCAAGTTCACTTTATTTTGAAGTCGCCCTGCTGTGTCACAAATCAGCACATCGGCCTGCTTTGATTTTGCGGATTGAATGCCATCATAAATAACTGCGGCGGGATCACTGCCTTCACTATGTTTAATCACATGAACTCCGGCACGTTTCCCCCATTCGTCCAACTGATCGATCGCCCCCGCTCTAAATGTATCACCAGCGGCTAAGGTAACTTTTTTTCCTTCGGATTTCAACTGGTGAGCGAGCTTGCCGATTGTCGTTGTTTTTCCGACTCCATTAACACCGACGAACAGATAAATCGTTAGGCCATCAGCGTTGGTTTGCAGTTCTTCTACCGCACCTTTGTCTTCATCACCATAATACAGTTCAACAAGCTTCTCCGAAATAACTTCTTTCACCTGGTGAGTGTCTTTAATATTTCTGCGTTTCACTTCCATCTCCAGCTCATCAATCATTTCCATAACAGCATTAACGCCGACATCAGCAGATATCAGCACCTCTTCAAGTTCTTCAAAAAAGTCTTCATCAACCGTTCGATAACGGGCTACTAAGTCATTAATTTTACTCGTAAATGAATTTCTCGTTTTCGTTAAGCCCATTTTAAACTTTGACGCAATGTTAGCTTCTTTGGACTGCGTTTCTTCTTCTGATTCAGGCTGTTGCGCTTCCTCACCTGGATCATTCGGTAAGTCCTGCTCTTCTCCGAGGTCCTCCTCGGCTTCCTCAACTTCCGTTTCTCCTTCGAGCGATTCAGCTTCTTCCGCTGTCTCCTCAGGCTCAGGCGTGACCGGCTCCCTTTCTTCTTCTTTCTCCATAGACTCCTCTATTGCTTTTTCCATCGGTTCTTGAACAAATTTTTCCTTTAACTTCTTAAAAAAGCTCATCAAATCTTCCTTTCTATGTTCCCACTAATTCCGCCGTGTCTTCCAATCGAACAGAAACAAGTTTCGACACTCCGGATTCCTGCATCGTTACGCCATACAAGACGTCTGATTCTTCCATGGTTCCTTTTCTGTGGGTGATCACAATAAACTGGGTTTGTGCACTAAACTCTTTTAGAAACCGTGCGAACCGCTCGACGTTCGCTTCATCTAGTGCAGCTTCTACTTCATCGAGCACACAGAAAGGAACAGGTCGTACTCGCAAAATAGAGAATAACAGAGCTATCGCGGTCAGAGCACGTTCTCCTCCGGATAAAAGGCTGAGATTCTGCAGTTTCTTACCAGGGGGCTGGGCCACGATATCTACACCCGTTTCAAGCATATTATCAGGCTGTGTTAGCTGCAGATCTGCCTTTCCGCCGCCAAATAAGTCTTTAAATACTTCACCAAATTGAGCCCGGATTTTCGTGAACGTTTCCTCGAACCGGCGCTCCATCTCACTATCCATTTCATAAATAATCGAGTAAAGGGTTTCCTTAGCCTGCAGCAAATCTGTCTGCTGTCCTGTTAGGAAATCGTAGCGTTCCACGATTCGGTCGTACTCATCAATAGCTCCAAGATTAACCGTCCCTAACTCATCAATGGCCCGCTTAATTAATTTCACACGTGTAGAGGCTGACTGGACATCCTCGACACCTTGATAATCGTTTTTTGCTTTCTCAAACGTTATCACATATTCGTCCTGCAAATAATTCAGCAAATTCTCAAGCTCTACATCGAGCCGGTTTACTTTGACTTCCTTCTGCTGAATATCTTGAAGATAGTTTTGATGTCTGCGCTGGATTTCTTTCTGTGTTTGTTCTTCCTGATGAACAGACTGAGCTAATTGATTTCTCTCTTCCCTGCGTTCCTGAATCAGTGAAGACGTTGTTTCTTTTCTTATTTTTGACTTTTCAATGTCTTCCATAATGTCTTCTTCTGATTGATTAGAATCCACGACTTCCACGAGCTGCTCGTAAGAATGACGATTTTTTTCTAGTTGGTCTTGCACCGATTGCAAGTCTTCTTGTAAACGCTCCGCTTTTTCTTTTTGGTTCTCAACAGCTGAATCTTGTTCTGCAAGTTTGATTTGCAAGTTCTGATAACGTTCCTTCTGATTGGCTTCATCCTCTTGCTGTTGGCCTTTAGCACCATTCAAATCATCGATTCTCTTCTGCAGATGTTCCAGCTGTTTGTTGAGGGAAGTTAATTCTTCTGTCAACGTGCTTAACCGCTCATTTGCCTGCGATTGATCTTGATTAAATTGTGATTGATCCTGATCATATAATTGCAGCTGATCATTTAAATGACCGACTTTTACCTGCAGTTCTCTGATAGCTGATTGCTCTTCATACTCAGCGTTTCGTGAAGAAATGGACTGTTCCTTTACTTGTTCTCGCTTCTCAGTATTCGAATTAAGCTGGTCTTTCAGCCGCTTTACTTTTTCTTCAACATTTCTCGCTTTAGCATCAAAAGACGTAATCTTCTCTGTTAACTCCTGTAGTTCTTTTTCTCTTGTAAAAAGCGATTGGTTAGATTTCTTTTGAGCACCGCCTGACATTGATCCGCCCGGATTTACAACGTCTCCTTCAAGGGTAACAATCCGGTATTTGCGATTAACTGCATTGGCAATCCTATTCGCTTGCTCTAGATTTGTTGCGATCACAATATGACCTAATAAGTGTTGAATCGCCTTTTCATAACGAGAATCAAACTGGATCAGCTCGGAGGCAACACCGACAAAACCTTCCTCACCTGTTAACTTGTCAGCCGCCTGTCCGTAAATAGAGCGAGGCTGAATCGTTGTTAACGGAAGAAAAGTTGCCCGTCCTTTATTGTTTTGTTTCAGCCAGTGAATAGCTTGTCGTCCCGACTTCTCATCCTGCACAATGACATGCTGGGCTTGGGCACCCAGAGCGGTTTCAATAGCCGTTAAATAGTTTATTGGAATGTCAATGACTTCAAGAACAGCGCCTTCCACGCCATGGATGAGCTGTTTCTCTCTCGCCTTCAGCACCTCGCGCACTCCGTGAAAATAGCCAGAGTAATCTTCCTTCATCTCCTCAAGCATTTCTTTTTTAGAGCGCATTTTTTCTAAGTATTGGTATCCCTGATAAAGCTTTTGCTGCCATTCCTGATAAGCCTGATCATCTTTTTTAATTTGATCATCAAGTGCTTTAAGCTCCTCTTCTAAATCCTGCCGCTTCTGACTGGCTGTTTCCAGCTTATGATTCCGCTCTTTTAAGGAACTCTCAATAACAGCCCTTTCGTCTGACAGCTCCTGAAACTTCCCTTGCTGTACCCCTTTTTTATTAGACAGCTGGACGAGTTGCTGCTCTAAGGTTTGCTGCTCATTACGTTTGGCAGCCTGTTTGTTTAATAAGTCAATATAATCACTCTTACAATCTTCAATTTCAGCTTCGATATCCTCTACACCTTGGTGCAGAGCTTCTTTTGCCTGTTTAAGATTTGCTTTGGTTTCTTTACGATTTTGTCGAAATGTCTTTAATTTGTTCGTTTCAGCCTGTGCCTTTTGCTTTACAACGTCGAGCTGTGAAGATAGCTCTTCATATTCTGAGGTTAATTTCGTCTTGTTTTCAGAGTAATGTTTATGGCGTTCCTTCATTAACTCTTTTTTACCTTCTAAGTTTTCCAGTTCGCGCGTAAGCACCAACAACGTTTCCTGCAGGTCTTCAATTGATTCTTCCAAAGCCTCCATGTTTTCACGTTTCTTAGCTATCGAAGCTGCTCTCTCGTCTACATCAGCCTTCAATTTACCTTCTTCGTGTTTCACTTCCTCTAATTGGTCTAGAAGCCCCTGCCACTCTTCATGGAGATTTTCAATCTGAGTAACGAGTAAAGCAATTTCTACGTTCTTCAACTCGTCTTTTTTCTCTAAGTAATCTTTCGCCACTGAGGCTTGCTCCTTCAATGGCTCCAACTGTCCATCAATCTCATGAATAATATCTTCTACTCGATTGAGGTTTTCTTGTGTCTCAAAAAGCTTATGTTCCGCCTTCTTTTTTCTTTGTTTATACTTAAGCACCCCAGCCGCCTCTTCAAAAATAGAACGGCGCTCTTCAGGTTTAGAGCTGAGAATTTCTTCGACTTTTCCCTGACTAATAATCGAGAATGCTTCTCTGCCGAGTCCGGAATCCATAAATAAATCGACAATATCCTTTAGACGGCATGTTTGATTATTTATATAAAATTCACTTTCTCCTGAACGATATACTCGCCGCGTTACACTAACTTCCTGATAATCAAGTGGTAACGTATGATGTTCGTTATTTAACGTTAAAGTGACTTCCGCCATATTTAAGGCTTTTCTCGTCTCACTTCCGGCAAAAATGATATCTTCCATTTTTGCCCCTCGCAATGATCGGGCAGATTGTTCACCGAGTACCCAGCGGATCGCATCTGTTATATTACTTTTCCCACTTCCATTTGGACCGACAACTGAAGTGACTCCTGAAACGAAGTCCACTGTTACTCGTTCGGCAAATGATTTAAATCCTACTGTATCCAAACGTTTGAGGAACATACTCATCCTCCTGTTTATTAATATACAAAAGCGTCGGATCTCTAGTATTCAACAACGCCATAAGTACTGGCAGGTGAGCTGAAACTCGAGCTAACGAAGCTTGTAGTCGCCTCTTTTAGTAAGAACTATACTTAATTTCAACTTACTCATTTTATCATAGTCTGCTGCGGAGCGGTAGATATGAAGGCAAGGACAATAAGGTTGGAACCTCTATTTGCACAAATGCTGGAACCTCACTTAACATGAGTAAATACATTGTCAAGGGTTTTAAAATGATAGAATTTATTTTATGATAATATATAGTAAAAATTAAGAGACGATGAAGGAGGATACGTTATGAGTTTACAAGAACCTACCCAGGATAATTTAAACATTATCATAAATGATATGGCTGAACGCTTACAAGTTGTCAACCGCTCCCTTATGGATCCTGAGGACTACGATATAAATAAATATGACGAAATTAAATCATTGCACGACATTGTGGAGATGAAAGGCCAGTTAAGCGTTTCTGAAATCCAGGCATTCGTCCAGGAACTAGGCCAATATCGTAAATAGAAGGAGTCATACCCAAAAGACAGATAACGTGATCCTTTCACTGGCTAAAGGGCCGTAAAAAAAGACGGTACAGATGAATGATCATCTGGCCGTCTTTTTTATAGAGCCCCTTGATTTATCAGTGCCTGCTGAGCCGCTTTTTGTTCTGCTTCTTTCTTCGTACGTCCAATGCCGATCCCAGCATCCTCACTCTGTATCCGGACATGGGCTACAAACTCTCTGCTGTGTGCCGGCCCTCTTTCTTCAACAATTTCATACTCAATTCGACTATTTCGGTCTCGTTGAATGAATTCTTGGAGCTGACTTTTATAATCCATCGCATGAGAAAAAGCACCTTCTTTAATCTTGGGGTAAACGTAATTTTCAAGAAAATGAACGACTTGATTAAAGCCTTTATCTAAGTATAGAGCACCTATAAATGCCTCGAATACATCAGCTAATAAGGCAGGCCGATTACGGCCTCCAGTCATTTCTTCCCCTTTACCGAGCAAGATTAACTCTTGAAAATTTAAATCATTTGCAAATTTGACAAGTGAAGCTTCACAAACAATCGATGCCCTCAGTTTTGTTAATTCTCCTTCAGGCTTGTTCGGAAATTCTTTATATAAGTATTGAGACACCCCTAATTCCAGGACTGCATCTCCTAGAAATTCAAGACGCTCATTGTCTTCACGGTCCGTTTTGCGATGCTCATTCACATAGGATGAATGGGTAAAAGCTTGTTCCAGCAACGAAAGATTTTTAAATTGTTGGCTAATTTCAGCTTGAAAACTGGAAAAATCCTCCATACGTCACCTTGTCCTTTTTGTAATTTATCAATATAGGAAAGGCTGCCTGAAAAAACAGGCAGCTATTCAATGGTTAGGACACACTGTTTATGTAATTCACAGCGTCGCCAACCGTATTGATTTTTTCAGCTTCTTCATCAGAGATTTCCATATCAAACTCATCTTCGAGCTCCATTACTAATTCTACTACGTCAAGAGAGTCTGCTTCTAGATCTTCTTTGAAGGAAGCTTCCATTGTTACTTTAGATTCGTCTGCATCGAGACGATCGACAATGATTTGTTTAACGCGATCAAATGTTTCTGCCATAGGAACTTCACCTCCCTTCAGTTATTATAGTAGATTTCACTTACAGAAACCAGATCAATTTACATGACCATACCGCCATCAACGTGAAGTGTCTGCCCTGTAATATAGGCAGCGTCACCTGAGGCGAGGAAACGTACAGCTCGAGCAACGTCTGCTCCTTCGCCTAATCGGTTAAGAGGAATCAAAGCAAGCATTTGTTCACGCTGTTCCTCTGTAAGCTGATCAGTCATATCTGTTGTAATATAGCCAGGAGCCACGGCATTCACCGTAATATTACGTGAAGCCAGTTCCTTGGCATTAGATTTTGTTAATCCAATAACGCCTGCTTTAGCAGCTACATAGTTGGCTTGTCCTGGATTACCTGAAACCCCAACAATAGAGGAAATATTAATAATTCGGCCAAACTTCTGCTTCATCATCTGTCTCGTTACGCCTTTTGTACACATAAAAACGCCTTTTAAGTTGGTGTCGATTACATCATCAAATTCTTGTTCCTTCATACGCATTAGCAGATTGTCTTTTGTGATTCCAGCATTGTTCACTAAAATATCCAGGCGGCCAAATTCTTCGACTACTGTCTTCACCATTCGGCTGACATCATCCCCTTGAGAGACGTTGGCTTGAATTTTAATCGCTTCGCCGCCGTTATCCTTAATTTCTTGAACAACCGCATCTGCTCGATCTTCACTGCCCGCATAATTCACAGCAACTTTCGCTCCGCTTTGAGCCAGCTCAAGGGCAATGGACCGGCCAATTCCACGTGAAGCACCTGTGACGAGTGCAACTTGTTCATGAAGCATTATGAATCCTCCTTATACCATTCTAAAAATGAAGCTGCCGATTCCGGGTCACCGATCGCAAACGTCTTCATTCTGCGTTTTACTTTTCTAACGAGACCACTTAATACTTTACCGTGCCCGACTTCTACAATTGCCTCAATGTCTTCTTCAACAAATTGTTCGAGAATTTCTTGAAAGCGGACAGGGGAATACAGTTGTTCCACTAATAAACTCTGAATCTTACTGGCATCTGTAACAGCTTCTGCTGATACATTTGCGTACACTGGAATTTTAGCGTCATGCAGCACAGTCTTCGCAAGAGAATTTGAAAAACTTTCACTCGCCGGCTTCATTAATCTTGAATGAAAAGGACCGCTGACGTTAAGGGGCAATACGCGCTTTGCTCCCGCTTCCTGCAGCTGTTCAGAAGCTTGTTTTACCCCGTCTGATGTTCCGGCGATCACAATTTGACCAGGGCAATTGATGTTGGCTAGATCCACCGGCTGGTCTTGATCCATTTTCGCTAAAACGCGTTCAATCTCCTCTTTTTCCAAACCAAGAACGGCCGCCATGGCTCCTAACCCTGTCGGATAGGCCTCTTCCATTAATTTACCACGTGTATGAACAAGTTTAACCGCGTCAATTGCATCAAGGGCCCCTGCACTAACTAATGCGCTGTATTCCCCTAAACTGTGACCAGCTGTCATGGCCGGGGTAACGCCCTCTTCCTCTAACACCTTTGCAATGGCAACACTATTTAACAACAGAGCTGGCTGTGCATTTTCGGTTTTCGTTAATTCCTCAGCTGGCCCTTCAAACATTAAGGATGTCAGCGAATAACCTAATGCCTCATCCGCTGCATCGAATAGTTCTTTTACTTGGGGGTAATTTTCGTACATTTCCTGTCCCATACCAACCTCCTGGGAGCCTTGGCCTGGAAAAATATAAGCTATACGTTTCATTCGTTATCCTCCTTTGCCTGCAGTTCTTTCATCGTATCAGCGATTGTTGTAGACACATTTCGTTCGATCATTTCACACGCTTGCCGAATCGCATTATACACTGCACGTTCATTAGAAGAACCATGAGCTTTTATGACAGGTGAAGCCAGACCAAACAAGCCTGCACCTCCATACTCAGAATAATCCAGCTGATCCTTTAACTGTTTTAAATCGTTTTTAACAAGCCCTGCAGCAAGCTTCGTTTTAAAGCTGGACATGAACGTTTTCTTCATCATGGAAAACATCGTCATAGCCGTACCCTCGAGTGTTTTTAGTGTTACGTTTCCAGTAAACCCATCGGTCACGACTACGTCAGCGACGCCCATTAATAAATCTCTGGCTTCCACATTACCGATAAAATTAATCGGTGCATCTGAGAGCAGCTTAAACACCTGCTTCGTTAATTCGCTTCCCTTTCCGTCTTCTGTCCCTACATTCAATAACCCTACTCTTGGCGAGGATATTTCACGGACTTTTTCACTGTAGATAGAACCCATAATTGCGTATTGCAATAAATGATTCGGTTTTGCATCCACATTGGCGCCTACATCGAGCAGAAGAAAGCCTTTGCCATCTTCTGTAGGAAGCGTAGGACTTAATGCCGGGCGATCGATTCCTTTCATTCTGCCGACGATAAATAAACCGGCACTCATAAGCGCGCCTGTATTCCCGGCTGATATACATCCATCAGCTCTGCCTTCACTTACTTCTTTTGCCATCAACACCATTGAGGCCGTCTTTTTTCTGCGAACTGCTTTAACAGGCTCATCATCTGATGTGATTTTTTCCTCTGTATGTATAACGGAAATATTTGCTGTGTCACCTAATAAAGGATTGATTTTTTTCTCATCACCTATCAAGGTTATGGACAGATCATCAATCTTAGAAACGGCTTGCACCGCCCCCATAACGATCGACTCAGGAGCATGATCTCCGCCCATAGCATCTATGGCTAGTTTCATTGCTTACTTCACTCCTTCGACTCTTGCTGACGAAACATTTCAAATGTACCTGCGAACACTTCCTCATTCTCTACATAGCTGTGAACATCCACGAGCGTGCGCCCTTTATCACCATCGCCTCGGACGAATGCTTTTGCTATAACACGCTCACCTTGCTTAACTTGCCGCATAAAGCGTATCCTCGACTCAGCTGTCAGGGCCAGCTCATCATCAATTACAGCTACAGCAAGGGAATTGGCCTGAGCAAATAAATGATGCCCGCGGGCAATGTGATTCCTTGAGAAAACATGTTCTGATTTAATATCCATAATGGAAATGGCACGTTGATCAAGTTCCAAATCAACCACTTCCCCGATGACTTCCTCAATCGGAAGAGCTTTCACGGTTTCGTTCCATTCCTGGGTAGCTACAGATTTGATTCGTTCTCTCAATTCAGGAATTGATAATTCCATACGGTCGAGACGAATGGTCTGAATACTAACCCCAAAATGGGTCGCCAGCGTTTCATCAGTGATGAATGGAGTAGCGTCAATGGTTGCCTTTAATTCACTTTGCCTCATCTGTTTTGTACGTTTCATCACGTTCCCACCGTTCGATTGTCACAAATTTTATGACTAGGTACTAACAGTAATATATAATACCTGAATCAATTACGCAATAGTTTCCCTATATTGTTCGAGGAAACGATAAAAACATACAACAGAACAAAAGTGCAAGCTTTCCCGGTTGACACGACGAGGCTGGAACGAAAGCGTTTTTATCAAATGAAATTCCGAACTAAGTAAAAAGCTATGATTGGTCCTATAACACGCTACGAAAATATACTTCGCTTAAACAGCACATCGCTTGTTTTTTCATTCAAGAAGTTTAGTTATGTCCCAGCCTCAATCAAGGACTTCACCGCTGATATGCTCATCTTGCGCAATGATCGCTTTCAGCGGCTTAAATTGTTCATCATGAACCAACGAACCGTTTGCTATTATTTCAGCAGCATCGGCTCTGGCCGTTTCAAGAGCTCGATAGTCATGGACCATGTCGCCCACTTTAAATTCAGGCAGGCCGCTTTGTTTTCTGCCAAAAAAGTCTCCAGGTCCTCTTAGTTTTAAATCCTGCTCAGACAATTCAAAGCCATCATTCGTTTCTGTCATAATCCGCATCCGTTCTTTGCCTACGTCACCTTTAGGATCAGCGAGTAAAATACAATAACTTTGTTCACTTCCTCGACCGACACGGCCACGCAGTTGATGAAGCTGAGAAAGTCCAAATCGTTCCGCGTCATGGATCACCATTACAGTTGCATTTGGAACATTCACTCCTACCTCAACGACTGTGGTTGACACGAGCACTTGCAATTCATTTTCCGCAAAACGCTTCATAACTTCTTCTTTTTCTTCATTATGAAGGCGTCCATGCATGAGGCCGACTGAAATATCAGGTTCATAAACTTCAGCAATTTGCTGATATAAATCAACCGCATTTTGAATGTCTAACTGATCAGACTCCTCAATCAATGGACAAATTACATAGGCCTGCTGATCATTCGTGACCACTTTTTTAATAAAACCCAGCAGGCGGTCCGTCATTCCGCCTTTAATCCAGTAGGTTTCAATCGGTTTTCGCCCAGCTGGCATTTCATCAATTACCGATACGTCCATATCACCAAACGCCGTAATGGCCAGGGTTCTCGGAATCGGCGTTGCCGTCATGAACAATACATCTGGATTCAAGCCTTTTCCCCTTAACGCACGGCGCTGGTTAACACCGAAGCGGTGCTGCTCGTCTACGATCACAAAGCCCAGCTCGTTAAAATCAACTTCCTCCTGAATCAGGGCATGTGTTCCCACAATGATATCCGCTTCGTGGGCCTTAATGGACTCCAGAATTTCTTTACGTTTTTTACCTTTCACAGAACCTGTTAACAAAACTACATGAGCTCTGCCGGCAAACATTTCACTTAGTGAATGGTAGTGCTGTTCAGCAAGAATTTCAGTCGGCACCATGAGGGCTCCTTGCTTACCTGTCGTAATCGAAGCATATAAAGCAATCGCTGCAACGGCTGTTTTCCCTGACCCGACATCCCCTTGCAGAAGCCGATTCATACGGTAAGGATTCTTCATATCCTTTAAAATCTCCGCCAGTGAACGTTTTTGTGCAGCTGTCAGTTCAAACGGAAGCCCCTGTACAAAGTTGGTTAACTTGTCATTATTATAGTTTTGTGCGTTTCCTTTAGTAGACTCGCGATGCAGCTTTCTTAGCAGCTGCATTTTCAATTGAAATACGAGAAATTCCTCATAAATAAATCGCCTTTTTGAATGCTTGAGCATGATGCGACTTTCAGGGTAATGCATTTGCATCAACGCTTGCCTGCGGTCCGGAAGTTTATAGGTAAGCAACGTTTCTTCAGGCAAAATTTCTTCAACTTCGTCTGCATGCTCCTCAAGGGCTGCTTTTATCACTTTTCTTAACGTCTTCAGCGTTACACTTTCTTTCAACGTGTAAACCGGCTGAATCGGATCCTGACTTTTAGCTTCCCCTTTTTTAAATTGACTCACTGTAATTTGCAAACGGTGCTGATCCCACTTTCCAGTGACCGTGATGGTATCGCCTTTATGTAGTTGTTTTTTAGCAAAAGCCCGATTAAACATCACTGCTTTCACCGCAAATTGCTCCACCTGTAAGGTCATCGTTAACCGGGATTTCTTTCTTCCGTAAAAGTTTACAGCGGGCTCTGCCGTCAGAACTCCTTCAATGGTCGCCTTCTCATTATGAACCAGTTCGGTTAGCGGCTTGATTTCATACGTATCATAACGGTAAGGAAAATAGAATAACAAATCTTCAATTGTAAAAAGTCCAAGCTCATTCAAATGAGCTTGGAGCTTTTCCCCTACACCTTTTACTTCACTTATAGATTGACTCAGCATCGAACTCACTCTTTCTCAAACGGAATGCCGTACACTTTGGCCTCAAGCTGCTTACCTGTCGGCGTAGCAGCAAGTCCGCCTTGAGCCGTTTCGCGAAAAGCTGTCGGCATACGCTGACCAACTTTATGCATGGCATCGATGACTTCATCACAAGGGATGCGGCTCGTAACGCCTGCAAGTGCCATATCCGCAGATACGATTGCATTCGTTGCGCCCATCGCATTCCTTTTCACACAGGGAACTTCTACTAATCCTGCTACAGGATCACAGATGAGCCCGAGCATATTCTTAAGCGTGATTGCCATCGCCTCAGCAGATTGTGCCGGGGTTCCTCCAGCCATTTCTACAATCGCAGCTGATGCCATTCCGGCAGCTGAACCAACTTCAGCCTGGCAGCCTCCCGCTGCACCAGAGATGGAGGCATTGTTCGCCACGACAAAGCCAAATGCACCCGAGGTAAATAGAAAACGCACCATCTGTTCGCGAGTAGGATTTAATTTATTTTTCACAGCAAACAGTGTTCCTGGCACACAGCCGGCGCTGCCTGCTGTTGGAGTCGCGCAAATCGTTCCCATCGCTGCATTCACTTCATTGGTAGCGACAGCTTTACTAACCGCATCCATCAATAAATTTCCAGAAAGTGGTTCATGGTCTCTCATATAGTTTTGAACTAAAACAGCATCACCGCCGGTTAATCCACTATGCGATTCCACACCTTTTAAACCATCCTCCACTGCTTCCTCCATAACTGCAAGATTTCGTTCCATTTGAGAAAAGATCTCTTCCCTCGAAACTTGCTTCACTTCCACTTCCTGCTGAATCATAATCTCGGAAATTTTTTCGCCTTTGCTTTCTGCGAGTTGTATTAATTCTGCAACATTTTTAAACAAAGTCCTACCCCTTTCTCTAGGTTAGTCTGATATTTTAGCGACCTGGGTAATATGGTCAGCTCGTTCTAATTCGCTTAGAATAGAAACATCAATATTTTGATCAACTTCAATCACCATCAGTGCCTGTTCGCCCTCACCTTTTCTGGACACTTCCATACGGCCGATATTAATTTCGTGGCTCGCCAGTATGGTTGTCGCTGAGGCAATTGCCCCGTACCGATCGTTATGAATAAGCAGGATGGCCGGGTGGCTTCCAGAGAGCCTAAGTTCAAAACCATTAAGCTCAGTAATCTCAGCTTTTCCCCCGCCGATTGATATCCCGACAAGTTCAATCTCATCCTGTTCATCTCCAATTTTAATACGGGCCGTATTCGGGTGATCCGTTTGCTCTTCTTCCTCAATAAATTGGACCTTCATTCCTTTTTCACGCGCTGTATCCAAGGCCGTACTTATTCTTGTATCATCTGTATCGTAATCTAGTAATCCGCCAATAATAGCGACATCAGTTCCATGACCTTTATACGTATCTTTAAATGAACCATATAAATGAATTGTGGCGTATTTTGGCTCCCGGCCAAATAAATGTCTGGCAGCACGGCCAATCCGGGCTGCTCCAGCTGTATGGGAGCTAGAGGGTCCAATCATAACAGGACCAATTATATCAAACACTGATCTAAACTTCATTCTATCACCATCCCCCTCTGATACTCTCTTCTATTTTAACGGGAAAACGCTTACTTTTACAAATTTAACCCCATTTATTCTATCATATTGAGCTTCATTTGTGCCATTTATAATAAAAAATGAATTGATTCTTAACTGAGGGAAGAGTATAATGGATCTTTGTGGGTTACACGGTAACCGGGTGGGAGAGGGATAATTTCATAGAGGCGATTGTCTATGCTTAACAAGCATAATCACACGCTTGGCTTGCGTCAAGACCTGTTAGCGGGCTTAATTGGCTATTTTACCACGGTTTATATCGTTGCGGTAAACAGCCAGATTTTGTCAACGGCAGGGCTGCCATTACAGCAAGGCATGGTGGCTACCATTCTAGCAAGCGCTGCAGGCTGTTTGATCATGGCTTTATATGCCAATGCACCTATGGTACTCATTCCCGGTATGGGAGTAAATGCTTTATTTGCTTATTCGATTGTCGAAGGCAGCGGGATCCCTTTCCAGGAGGGGCTGGCTGTCATCCTTGTAGCCGGATTGATCTTCCTATTGACCGCTTTCACGCGTTTAGGAGATTGGTTAAAAACGGCTATTCCTGAATCATTAAAGCATGCAGTCACTGTAGGTCTCGGGATGTTTTTGACCTTAATCGGCTTAGAAAAAGGCGGCCTCGTTGTCCGCGGAGAGCATTCACTGATTACTTTAGGTAATCCGTCTTCCGCTCTCGTGATCACGAGTTTACTTACCTTATTTATTGCCGTTTTTCTTTTTGCTAAAAACGTTCCCGGCAACTTTCTGATCACGATGATTATTGGCACGCTTGTCGCACACTTTACCGGCTTATTAGAAGCACCTGGGCCTTCACTGTCCTTAGCGGATCAAGAATGGGTTATGATGCCATCATTCAGCGGAATTACAGAATTCAGCTTCTGGATGGCGGTATTTCCATTAACGATTGTACTCATTTTTGAAAATATGGGTTTGATTCATGGACAACTGTCGATGTTAAAACAGGACGATAAGTTTAAAAAAGCTTATCAAGCTTCAGCATTTTCTGCACTCGCAAGCGGATTTTTTGGAACTTCTCCGACAGTTTCTTCGGCTGAAAGTGCTGCTGTTATTGCATCTGGAGGTAAATCAGGCCGCTCAAGTCTGACGATGGCAGTGCTGTTCCTGGCAACATTGCTGCTGATCCCATGGATTTCAATGGTTCCTGCTACCGCCATCAGTCCTATCTTAATTATCGTTGGCGCGTTGATGGTCCAAAACATTAAGGAAATCCCGTTGGACAATTTATCTGAAGCAATGCCAGCCTTTTTGATCATTGTGATGATTCCGTTCACCTATTCGATTGCAGACGGCATGGCCTTTGGGTTCATTGCCTATCCTATCGTGAAGTTTGCGATCGGAAAACAGCGGGAATTAACCACACCGGTTGTATGTATAGCCATGATCTTTCTCCTTGAATTTATCATGCGATCACTCGGACATTAATTGAAAGACGAAAAAGGCATGTTAATCAGAATAAAGTCATTTACTATTATTCTGGATGCGCCCTCGATTGTCGAATTTGAAGTAAGGTTCCGTATTTTTAATAAGAGAATGGGAGGGGGGATGGGGAAGGTGGAGACCCCTGTGGGATTAAAAGTACAGGGTGAGATCCCGCAAGGCGCAGCCTGAGGAAGCTCACCGTACTCCCACGGAAAGCGACTCCTTCCCCATCCCCCCTACTCCACTCGGGAATTAAGTATTTCAAAAATCCTGCCCGGTTGAAAAAAACAGGAAAGAACTTTATTTCAAAATAAACAACTTTTCATTCTGTAAAATAAGTTGCAGTTCATCGTACAAAATGGAATAACTTATAACGCTATGGTCTGCGTTAGAAGCTGGACTACAGAAAAAGCGGAGCCGCATAATGAGCGGTTCCGCTTTTGTTGTTTATTCAACTGAAAAAATAAAAGAATAGATAGGCTGGCCGCCATGATGAATTTCTACTTCTATATCCTCGAAGTTTTCCTCTAAATAATCTTCTAAGGCTTTAACCTCTTGCTCATCCGCATCTTCACCACTGATGATCGTGACGATCTCGTCCTCTTCATCATCAATCATTTCTTTTAATAAAGCCTTAGCTGTATCCAACTTGTCCTTTTGAGCAGAAGAGATTTTCCCTTCATATATCCCCATAAAATGTCCTTTTTCTATCGAAAGGCCATCGATTTGCGTGTCCCTGACCGCATAGGTGATTTGCCCTGATTTCACCTGGGTCATTAAGGAAGACATTTCTTCCTGGTTCGCCGCAAGATCTGCTTCTGGATTAAACCCAAGCAAGGCACTAATCCCCTGAGGAATCGTTTTCGATGCCACAACTGCTGCATTCACTTCAGCTAATTCAGCCGCCTGTTCGGCCGCCATCGTAATGTTTTTATTATTTGGCAAAATGAGTACGTTGTCAGCATGAGCTTCCACGATCGCATCTGAAATATCCTTTGTGCTTGGATTCATCGTCTGCCCGCCTTGAATGACAATACTTGCCCCAAGGCTCTCAAACAATTTCTTTATTCCGTCGCCCATCGCTACCGTTACAATCCCATACTCGGCCTTTTTATTAGCTTTGGATTGTTTTTTATCGCCCACGATTGACGTATGCTGTTCTCGCATATTCTCGATCTTCATATTCACTAAACTGCCGTATTGCTGACCCAAATTAAGAGCATTGCCTGGATGCTCTGTGTGGATATGAACTTTGATCAATTCTTCGTCTGACACGACAAGTAAGGAATCGCCGTGTTCACTTAATACGTCGCGAAAATTTTCTTCATTGTATGGTTTGCCGGCCAGCTTTTCTTCTTCAAACTTGACCATAAACTCTGTACAATATCCATATTCAATGTCTTCTGTATCCATAAAATCCTGGGCGAGTTTATGGTGTTCAGCGTTCACCATTTCTCCCATGGAGTTCATCATACTGTGTTCAGGCATTTCTTCACCTTTTAAATTGGCTAGAAATCCTTCGTAAATCGTTAATAAGCCTTGTCCACCACTATCTACTACTCCAACTTCTTTTAAAACCGGAAGCAATTCAGGTGTTCCTTTTAATGATTGACGCGCTGCATCCACCACACCCTGAATAAATGGCAGGAATTCTTCTTCCTGTTCCGCTAATGTAACGGATGCTTCTCCTGTTTCTCTTGCAACTGTGAGAATCGTACCTTCGACAGGTTTCATAACTGCTTTATAAGCTGTCTTTACGCCGCCTTGAAGGGCTTCAGCAAAATCTTTTGTTGTGATCGTTTCTTTCTCTTCCAACGATTTAGAAAACCCTCTGAATAGTTGAGAAAGAATAACCCCTGAGTTCCCACGTGCTCCCATTAACAAACCTTTTGCGAGCGCTTGTGAAACGAGACCAGCATGATCTTCCGAAACATTCTTCACTTCTTCTGCCCCTGATGACATGGACAAATTCATATTTGTGCCGGTATCTCCATCCGGAACAGGAAACACATTTAAAGCATCAATCATCTGCGAGTTGCTTTTAAGATGATGAGCACCTTGCAGAACCATTTCTGCCAGTGTTGTCCCATCTAACTTTTGTAACGTCACGCTACTTCCTCCTTTGACTAACGACTGCCTTTATTCGCTGATCACTCTTACACCCTGGATGAAAATATTTACCGAACTAACTGATAAGCCTACCGTTTTATTTAATGTGTATTTCACTTGTGATTGAACATTATGTGCGACTTCTGATATTTTCGTTCCATAGCTTACAATTATATACATATCGATATGGAGATGTTCATTTTCCTGTCTTACAACTACGCCCCTTGAAAAATTCTCACGACGCAGCATTTCAGCCAGGCCATCTCGAAGTTGATTTTTAGAGGCCATGCCGACAATTCCGTAACATTCGACCGCAGCACCACCTGCTACAGTGGAAATGACTTCATTGCTAATCGTGATATGACCATATTTAGTAGTAAGATCAACGGACATTTTAAATCCTCCTTTATACTCACCATGTTCGTGCACCCATTATATCACAGAATTCATACTTCGCAGGCAGATCCTGCATGAACCCCTTCTATACTTTGAAACAATTGCTTCTGTCTGTCAAGATAAAATTCTTGATATTGTCTTTAGTTATATTGCATTTACGTGTTTATTATGATACATTAAGTAAGTATTTCATGATTTATGCATCGTAACAGGAGGGATTTATATGTCACGCAAATGTGTCGTTTCAGGACGTCGCACACGTTCTGGAAATAATCGTTCACACGCTATGAACGCTAATAAACGTCAATTTAAAGCTAACGTACAAAAAGTGCGTATTCTCGTGGATGGAAAACCTAAAAAGGTTTATGTATCTGCACGTGATTTAAAATCAGGTAAAGTAGAGCGCGTCTAAGTAAGGCAGGAACAAAAAAGCACCCTATTGCAGGGTGCTTTTTTGCTATTCTTTTTTAAAAGTACCAATGATAGCCCGTACAAACCCTCCGAGAAAACGCGGGAGTTTAATCGTATAGAATTTCATGAGCCCCCTCCTCAAAATGTAAAGCTAGTGCGCCTTGCAACCCTTCCGTTAGATAACGTCATGGCTTCTTATTACTAAGAGTATGCCTTCGGTGAATGAAAAAGTACCTCTATCTTCAATCAATTGATTGGATATGCAGCGCGTCGATCCATAAGAAAGCTGAGCCTCCTGTAACGGATAATAAAACCCTTCCAAACTTAATCCTTTGATCGCAAGCGTTACCGGTAAGAAGGATACATATGGATATTGGCTGATCTTCTTCAGTGTATGCATCCCTTCCTTAACTAATTCCACTTGATTTTGCTGATCGATAATAGTGCCTCTAATACCTTTTGTTAATAGGGGGTACAAAATCTGAGTATTCACCATCGTATGATCAAGTCGTCCGCCCGTTACTCCAAAGAGCAAAATATGCTCGGGTTGATATTTTAAAGCTTCGAGGATGGCAATTTCGAGATCTGTTTCATTCTTTTCATTTGGGTAGGTGTCCGTTCTCCCCGCTGATTTTTTAATCCATATCAATGACTCCGAGCTGACTGAGTCAAAATCACCGACAGCTATATCGAGTCGCACACCCTGCTCAAGGATCATTTCGGCTCCAAGATCAGCCCCCATCCAAAGCATAACTTCTTCATCATATTCTGAGAGATTAGGCACGAATTCTTTTGGCCCGCCCGCAACGATCGCTATTTTCTTCATAACCTTACCACCTTCAAAAAAAGAAGCCAAAATATCGGCAGTGAACCACACATTTTGGCTTCTTGCTATTTATAAAGATTGACGAATTTCTGTGATCGCGTTTGCTCGATCTTCTTTTTTAAACACTGCACTTCCTGCTACCAGTACATCTGCACCCGCTTCCGTGCAAATTCGCGCTGTGTCTTTATTGACCCCGCCATCAATCTCAATTTCAAATTCAAGATCTAGTTCGCTTCGCCATGTGGCAATCTTGTTGATTTTCGGAACAACACTTTCAATGAACGATTGTCCGCCAAATCCAGGGTTTACGGTCATAAGCAGTACAAGATCCACATCTTGTAATATCGGTTTGATAGATTCAGCAGGTGTGGCAGGATTGATCACTACACCTGCTTTTACACCATGGCTTTTAATTAGCTGAATAGTGCGATGCAGATGAGGGCAGGTTTCCTGGTGAACAGTAATAATATCAGATCCTGCCTTAGCAAAATCACCAATATAAGCATCAGGATTTTCAATCATCAAGTGCACATCCAGCGGTAACTTAGTAATCGGACGAATCGCTTCTACAATCAGTGGTCCAATCGTAATATTAGGAACAAAATGGCCGTCCATTACATCGACGTGAATGTAGTCAGCTCCTCCGCGTTCCACATCTTGAATTTCTGACCCTAACTGAGCAAAGTCCGATGCCAGGATCGATGGGGCAATCTTAGTCATGTTAATACCTCGGCTTTCTGTTTTGAATTTCTTCAACGAATTGTAAATAATGGTCATACCGCTGTTTAGCGATCGTGCCGTTCTCTACTCCTGCTTTCACGGCACATTTGGGCTCTTTATTGTGAAGACAGCCGCGAAACTTACATTCATCCTGGACAGCAACAAATTCAGGAAAACATTCACTTAATTGGTCCAACTCTAATCCGCCAAATTCCAATGAACTAAAACCAGGTGTATCGGCAACTAGTCCACCTGAAATTTCATAGAGTTCTACGTGTCTCGTTGTATGTTTGCCCCGCCCTAGACTTTCTGAAATTTCATCCGTATCAATGGCCAGACGAGGGTCGATTGAATTCAGTAACGAAGATTTCCCTACCCCTGATTGCCCGGCTATCACAGTCGTTCGGTCAGCTAAGTGAGACTGCAGCTGATCAATCGATTGTGAATCCGTAACGGAGGAGAGGATAACACGATATCCTACTTCTTCGTATAAATTCTTGTAGTTTTCCATCTGTTGTAACACATCAGCTGCCACCTGATCTAATTTCGAAATAACAATTAATGGTTCAATACGTTTTGCCTCTATCAAGACAAGGAATCGATCTAATAACAACGAATTAAAATCAGGATGTATGGCAGATGTTACAATCAAAGCTTGATCAATATTGGATATCGGCGGTCTAACGAGTTCATTCTGCCTTTTTTCAATAGAAAGAATATAGCCTTCTTCGATCGTTTCTGCTTTAAATTCGACAAGATCTCCCACAAGAGGTGTAATCTTTCGTTTTCTAAACACACCTCTGCCTCGACATTGGTAAACTGTTCCGTTATGGAGCACATAATAAAATCCGCTTAATGCCTTTATTATTTTACCTGTTGCCATTTATTCACCTTCTTCATATGGCACCGTTTTTTCCTCAATTACTTCATCACCCAGCTGCACTTTATAGGAAGCTTCTTCTTCGGGTGGAATCGTTAACGTAAATTCTACCGTGGTGTCTTCTGTAATTGTCTCTTCCCGAAAGACCTCACTCATCTCATGATTGGCGTCATTTAAATAGATGAGCACGGTCTGTTCCTTTTGTTCCGCTTCTTCGTCATATGGAACCTCTACCTGGATCTCTTCTTCCCGCGGCGGCTGTTCTTTCGGTCCAAGCGAGACTACGAGATTAACAGTTGATCCCTCTTCTATTTCACTTAGTGCTTGAGGCTGATGACCAATGACATGACCTTCAGGGACATCCGGTGAGTGTTCCTCTGTTACTGTAGCATTCAAGTTATTATCATCTAAATAGTTTTGAGCTGACTGCAGCGTCTCCCCCTCTAATGACCTTAGTGTCACTGTAGGCGGTCCGAGGCTGACTCTGAAAATAACACTCGTCTCTTCAGGTACAACTTCTTCATCCTCCTGAGGCTGGATTTGCTGAATAATCTCACCAGCAGGCTCTTCTGAATTTTCATCGATGGCGAGAACACTTGAGTAGCCTTGGTCCTTAAGCTCTTGCTTGACTCTGTCAAAATCTTCTCCTTCATAGCTGCCAAATTCAACTCGTTCTTTACCTTGACTCGTATATACGGTAACTTCAGACTCTTCTTTTATGACCATTCCCGCATCAGGATCTGTTCGCACTACTAGTCCTTCTTGAACCGTGTCTGAGTAGATAGGTTCACGTGTTACGTTTAAGTTCAGCTCACTTAGCTGCCCATATGCTTCTCCATACTCCATCCCTTCGACATCAATCATTTCAACATCATCGGGCTGTAGAAAAATGGGTACGACAAACAAAGCAATAGCACCAGCTGCGGAAAGTACAAGAAAAATGATTAATAACCATAACAAAGGCCTTTTCTTCTTCTGCTGCTTTTTTGACTTTTTGTGAAGCTTCTTTGCTTGCTTCTTTTCTTTTTTTGAAAGGTTTTGATCTTGATTGACTTTTGTTGTATTACTATGAACAATCGTATCTTCTTTTCCGTCATCTCCATAGTTTTCTTCTGTAATCACTGGAATTGCCTTGGTCTGTTCTTCATCTTCATCATTCGGCGTCGTAAAAATGGGTTCATTAAGGCGTTCCGGTTCAAGAGATGTTTCAAGATCATACTCCATTTCCATGACCGAATCGTAACGATGAAATGGGTCTTTAGCAGTTGCCTTTAATACAATATTCTCCACACTTTGGGGCAAGTCCGCAATCCAGCGCTTAAGCGAAGGAGTGTCATGCTGTAAATGCTTAAGGGCAATGGCCACTGGTGACTCTCCTGAGAAAGGCAGACGTCCTGTTAGCAGTTCAAAAAGCACGATACCTAATGAATAAATATCCGACTTTTTAGTTGCCATACCGCCTCTCGCCTGCTCAGGTGATAAGTAATGAACAGATCCCAGCACAGAATTCGTTTGCGTTAAGGCCGTAGCGCTTAAAGCCATAGCAATCCCGAAATCTGTAACTTTCACTTGTCCATAATGATCAATTAAAATATTTTGCGGCTTAATATCACGGTGCACAATCCCATTATCATGGGCATGAGACATAGCTGAAGTAATTTGCCGAATAATATCGATCGCGTCTGCTGCATCAATTGGACTGTTTTTCTGGATATATTGTTTTAAGGTCATCCCATCAACGTATTCCATCGCCATAAAATATAAGTCTTCTTCTTCACCGACGTCGTAAATATTAACGATATTCGGATGAGAGAGGCTTGAAGCAGATTGCGCTTCGCGATGGAAGCGGGCAATAAATTCATCATCGTCTCCATGTTCAAGGCGTAGCACTTTAATCGCGACATCCCGATTTAAAATCGTATCGTGAGCTAGATAGACGTTGGCCATCCCTCCTCCGCCGATCATCTCCATAATTTTATATCGTTCGTTCAGGAGACGATTATTCATCATTAGTCAGCACCTTCTTTCGAATCTGTGTGACTATTATGAATGACAGCAAGAGTGATATTATCTTCGCCGCCTCTTTCATTCGCCAGATGTATTAGAGATTGGCAAAATTGTTCCCACTCCCCGTTAAAGGCTGCCAATTCTCCCAACTCTTCATCTGTGACTTTATTGCTTAACCCATCAGAACATAGCAGTAAACGGTCATCCTCATCAAACGAAATCGTGAGAATATCAGGTGTAATCCCTTCCTCTGTTCCGAGGGCTTTTAATAACACATTTTTTCTCGGATGATGTTCCGCCTGTTCTGAGGTGATTTGACCTGATCGAACTAACTCGTTCACTAATGAATGGTCCTCGGTAACTTGTTTGAATCCAAAACTGTTTGCTAAATAACACCGACTATCCCCAATATGGGCTATCGTGGCAAACCCATCTGTACAGATCGCAGCCACAAGGGTTGTCCCCATCCCCTGACATTCTTCATGCTGAGCAGCATGTTGCTGAATATCCTGATTTACTTCAAGCACCGATTGCTTTAACCAGCCTTCTGCCTCATCCGGGGTGTTAAAAGCACCAGCTTCCTGCCACTTATTATGTAAGACTGTCACGGCCAGTTGACTCGCTACATCTCCTGCTCGATGGCCGCCCATCCCATCTGCAACAACAGCTAAGTTTTGCCCTGATTCACTGGAAAAAATACCGCCAGCATCTTCATTATGATTTCTAACTTTACCTTGATCTGTCATAAAGCAGTCGAACACGGTCTTCACCTCGTTTCTTCGTTTCGCTCCTTTTTACGAAGCCGGCCACATGCTGATTGCGGCCTAATTCCTGTAAATGATTCCTCTGTTTCTGCCAATCGTGATGTTTCAACTGGTTGGGAAAACTTTTTTCAATACCCAGGGTTTAATACTGTTCGCAATAGTGTGTTCACATTCAGGGTTACTTAAACAGAATAACCATAATCACGCTCCCTTAAAACCATTGCTTAAAAGAATCGGTTCAATTTACATCTATCCAAATGAAAGGAGCAGATTCGGCTGCTTCACTTCTTTACCATTCTCGTCAAAAAGAACCCATCTGTATCCCATTGCTGTGGAAACAATTGGAGACCGAACTCAGTAAGCCCCACGGAATCCCTTAGCTCTTCAGGCAAGTCTTCTGCAAAAGTCGGGTCCAATTCAAATTCAGGATGTTGCTGTAAAAAGTACTCAACAGCTTGCTCATTTTCATGACGGTCAACTGTACAGGTACTGTACACAAGCTTTCCGCCAAACTTTAACAGCGGAGCCACATTGTCTAATAACTCATCTTGTATGTTTCGGAGGGCGAAGATGTCTGATTCGGTTTTATGATACTTAATATCAGGTTTCCCCCGCATGACACCGAGTCCTGAACACGGGGCATCGAGAAGAATGCGGTCAAAGGCTTCGACTTCGTGGAGTTCGTGCAGTCGTCTCGAGTCAGCTTGCTTCGCTTCAATGGACTGAAGATGAAGTAACATTGCTTTTTCATTGACAAGCTTGGCTTTCTTGTCGTGTAAATCATACGCCATGACTGATCCTTGATCCTTCATTTTCTCAGCAATATGAGTAGTTTTACCGCCTGGAGCACTGCAGGCATCAAGTACGGTCAAACCTGGTTTCAGATCCATCATTTCAGCTACAAGCATCGAGCTTTGATCTTGTACGGTAAGATATCCTTCCGTTAATAAGCGATCGTCAATGATTCGTCCTTCCTCAACTAAGAGCCCTTGACTTGATAGTGCACTTTCCTTGACGATAATTCCACGCTCTTCCAATTCCGCTGTGGCTTCCGCACGGGATATACGCAATGGCTGAATCCGAACCGACATAGGAAGGCGCTTTAAATTCTGCCTGCACATCCCAGTGGTTAAGTCCCAGCCATATTGGTCCACCCAGCGACTGACAAGCCAAGCTGGATGGCTTGTTTCAACAGCAAGTCGTTCCACTTTGTTGTCAATCGCAGAAGTATCCTGGACGCCTTTACGCTGGACATTACGGAGGACTCCATTCATAAAGGATACGACTCCTTTATGTCCTCTTTTTTTGGATATTTCCACAGCTTCATGGATGACGGCGTGATCCGGCACGCGTTCTAAATACAGCATTTGATAGACCGACATATAGAGCAGCCATTTCACCCACGGCTTAATTTTCTTTTGTTTGGCGATGTAGGGTTGAATTTGAAACTCAATCTTACGTTTGTTTTGCAAAGTTCCATAAACGATTTCTGTTAACAGAGCACCATCTTTGTTCGATAAACTGCGCTTATTCATCTCCTGATCTAACAACACATGACTGTAACCACCTTGTTCGCCAATTCTTGTCAGGAGATGTAAAGCGGATTCTCGCAGTGCATATTTAGCCATCATGCTCCCCCAATACTTCTCCGGTTGTCAGTGCCTGGCCGGCACCGTTTAAAAAGGCCTGTCCATCCATGCGCTTCTTTCCTGCAGGCTGAACATCCATAAGTTTCACAGCTTTCCCGTCACCAGTCTGTACAAGGAATCCATCTTCTTCACGTGCTAATACAGTTCCAGGAGCTTGATCATACTCTCCGTTTACCTTGGTCGCCCACCAGACTTTCATAGGCTTACCTTTCCAGTATGTAAAGGCAACAGGCCATGGGTGCAAGCCGCGAATATGGTTATAAACCGACTGTTGATCCAAACTCCAATCGATCCGTTCTTGCTCTCTCTTTATATTCGCAGCAAACGTTACATTCTCTTCCTCTTGTTGTTGTGGTGTGATTTCGCCGTTTAAAAGCCGCGGCAGTGTTTCCATCAACAAGCGGGACCCTGCCTCTGCTAATTTATCGTGTAATGTCCCTACGTGGTCATTATCCTCAATAGGTACACGTACTTGTGTCAGGATATCCCCGGCATCAAGTTTTTTCACCATATACATAATGGTAACCCCTGTCTCCTGATTTCCCTGGATAATCGCATAATGGATTGGTGCCCCGCCTCTAAGTTCAGGTAACAAAGAAGCATGAACATTAATACATCCGTGCTCAGGAGCCGTGAGTAAAGCTTCAGGCAGGATTTGTCCGAAGGCTGCTGTCACAATTAGATCAGGCTTATATGATAAGACTTCCTCATACTCATCTTTTATTTTCTCAGGTTGAAAAACCGGGATTTCCCACTTCTCAGCCGCTTCTTTAACAGGCGGAGGTGTGAGGGTACGCTTGCGGCCTTTCGGACGGTCAGGCTGAGTAACCGCTAATACAACTTCATAGTTGTGCTGCATAAGCTGGTCCAGAACAGGAACAGCAAAATCAGGTGTTCCCATAAAAACTATTCTTGTCATTTGGCGAAAGAGCCCCTTTCTTACATAAGCTGATACGGCTGGAAGTCGACCGTAATCTGTAATCCGTTTTCTTGCTTCATTTCATCTTCGTAATAATGAAGGATACGCTGAACTAATTTCCGCTGCTCGGGTTCCTTCTTGTATTTTACCATGCATTGGTAGCGATATCTATCGTTGATCCGGGTTAACGCAGAAGGGGTCGGGCCTAACACATCTGCCCTTTCACTCAATCGCTGCCCCATAAATTGAACGATTTTCTGAGTAACTTCCTGAACCTTTAGTTGATTCGGGTGTGATACCGTAAACAATGTCAAGAAATAATAAGGCGGATAGTGAAACGCCTTTCGCAGCCTCATCTCTTCTGCAAAAAATGCTTCATAATTAAACTGACTCGACAGTTGAATACTATAGTGTTCGGGGGTGTAAGTTTGGATAACCACTTCTCCAGGCAATTTATGCCGGCCTGCTCGTCCGCTTACTTGCGTCAACAGTTGAAACGTTTTTTCAGATGCTCGAAAATCAGGCAGGTTGAGCAGTGAATCAGCTGCGAGAACTCCGACCAGTGTCACATTGGCAAAATCTAACCCTTTCGCGATCATTTGTGTCCCAAGCAAAATATCAGCCTGTTTTTCACCAAATTGCTGGAGCAGTTGCTCATGGGCCCCTTTTCGCCTTGTTGTATCCACATCCATCCGAATGACGCGGGCTTCAGGAATTAACTGTTGAAGGCCTTCCTCAATTTTTTGTGTACCGGTTCCAAAATACCGAATCGTTTTACTTTCACACTCCGGACACTGTGCTGGCATTGGCTCTTCGTGGGAGCAATAATGGCATTTCAACCTTTCTTGTCTCCTATGGTATGTTAATGCAATATCGCAGTGCGGACATTCCTTCACATGGCCACAGTCCCGGCACATAACAAAAGTGGCGTACCCGCGGCGATTTAGAAACAGAACAATTTGTTCTCCTCTGGCAATCCGCTCTTCAATTTTATCTTTCAACTGCCGGGAGAACATCGATCGATTCCCCTCATGCAGTTCCTCCCTCATATCAACCAGCTCGGCTTTCGGCATCACCGCTTCATTCATTCGCTTCGACAGCGTGAGTAAGTGGTAGTTGCCTTTAACTGCACGAGCATACGTTTCAAGAGCTGGAGTTGCGCTGCCTAGCATAACTGGACAAGCATGAATTTTACCTCGTTCAATTGCCACATCACGAGCATGATACCTTGTACGGTCTTCTTGTTTATAGCTCGATTCGTGCTCTTCGTCAATAATAATAATTCCGATATTTGTAAAAGGCGCAAAGATAGCAGAACGGGCCCCTACAACGACTTGAACTTCCTGCCGTTGAATCTTTCTCCATTCATCGTATTTTTCACCGGCTGATAGAGCACTGTGCAACACGGCCACTTTTGACCCAAATCTTCCTTTAAACCGTTCCACCATTTGTGGCGTTAACGCAATTTCAGGAACAAGCATAATCGCTTCCTGCCCCCTGTCAATCACCTGTTGAATCGACTGCAAATACACTTCCGTTTTTCCACTGCCAGTAACACCGTGGAGCAGAAAGACGTCATGTGCTTTCTCTTCGATCGCAGCGAGTACAGGTTTGATGGCAGTCTGCTGTTCTTCGGTTAACGTAAACGGCTCGGTTCTTTCAAAATCTCTATGACCATACGGATCCCTTAACACCTCTTGCTTGTATTCTCTTAAAATGCCTTTTGAAAACAGCGGTTTCAGCGTTGCGGCAGTCGTTTGCAAGGTTTGGAGCAACTGCTTTTTCGGGATAGGCTGTTCATGGTCGAGAAAGTATTGAATCACAGTTCTCTGCTTTTTGGCTTGTTTGGACAGATCAACTAAAGCTTCTTCTAACTCAATCGCATCTTTGCTCGGTTCGACCATGGTCGTAGTCCGCTTTGTTTCCCTGCTTTTCACCTCATAATGAACATCAATCCAGCCGTCTTCGATCAACGCCCGCAGCTTCTGGTAGCTCAGGTTTGACTGCTGAAATTCTTCATAATCAATCACGTCTCTGCCTGCAAAAATCTTTTGGAGCCCTTCAGGGAGATCTTCTTCAGTCGTTACCCACAATTCCTTCCGGTACTTCGCTTTCAACACTTGCGGCAGCATAACTTGCAAACAGGAAATGTAATAACTCAACGTTTGATTGGATAACCATTTGCCAATTTGAAGCAGCTCTTTCGTTAGAATCGGGGTCAAATCAAGGACATCTTCAATGTCTCGGATTTTGTCAAAATTGCTATGATCTGTCAGTGAGACGACATAGCCCATAATTTTTCTCGGTCCAAACGGAATGATTACCCTGACGCCCGGCTGAACAACCCCTGAAAATTGTTCGGGAATGCCATAATCAAAAGGGCGGTTCGTGTTTTGAGAAGCAACATCCACAATCACTTTAGCAATATTCAAGACTCTTCACCGACAAGTGCTGCGCTTGCCATTCGTAAAATATTCGCGGCCAGCTCATCTTTAGACATTAACGGCCAGTCCACTCGCTGTCCTTCTTTCGTCAAATAAACAGAGGCGTTTGTATCACTATTAAAACCGGAACCTTGCTCAGCTATGTTGTTCATCACAATCGCATCCAAGTTTTTCTTTACGAGTTTTTGCTCGCCGTAATGGTCAAGGTCCTGAGTTTCTGCGGCAAATCCGATCAAATATTGGTGCTGTTTGCGTTCCCCGAGTTCTTGTAAAATATCGCGCGTCCGCTCCATCTCCACCGAGTAATCGCCGGGAGTTTTTTTCATTTTTTGATCAAAAACCTGTTTTGGTCTGTAATCAGCTACAGCTGCGGACTTGATGACAAGGTCACTGGCCTCGTAATGGGACAACACCTGCTCGTACATCTCTTCTGCCGTTACAACATCAATTCTGTTTACGCCCCGTGGTGTATCTAGGTGGACTGGGCCTGCGATTAACGTCACACTTGCTCCTAAGTCTGCAGCCTTGCGTGCCAGAGCGAATCCCATTTTACCTGAAGAAGGATTCGTAAAATACCTAACCGGATCAATCTTTTCCCGCGTAGGTCCAGCTGTTATGAGCACTCGCTTCCCTGATAAGGAAAGGCTCTGGGTGGACTGCTGCTGCAGAACAGAAACGATCGTCTGCGGTTCTTCAAGACGGCCCTTTCCAACATAACCACATGCTAAATAGCCTTCCCCAGGTTCAATGAACTTGAATCCCCATTGATCCAGTTGTTTTAAATTACGGATCACAGATGGGTGGCTGTACATATGTACGTTCATCGCCGGAGCTATATAAACTGGGGCCTCTGTAGCCAGTAAAGTCGTTGTTAACATATCATCCGCTATCCCATTTGCCAGTTTTCCAATCGTGTTGGCGGTGGCTGGAGCGATGAGAAATAAATCAGCCCAATCGGCCACATCAATGTGCTGGATTTGTGTTGAATCATGTTCTTTAAACGTATCAGTGTAGACAGGTTGACGACTTAATGCCTGGAATGTTGTGGCCCCGACAAATTTTAAAGCACTCTCTGTCATGATGACCTTCACTTCAGCGCCTGCCTGCACAAGCTTACTCGTTAAGTCTGCGGCTTTGTATGCAGCAATTCCCCCGCTTACACCTAATACGATCTTTTTCCCCTCTAGCATATTTCATCATTTCCTTTCACCTTACTTGGGCCCTGGCAGGACTTATCCTTACATTGTTAAAAGAAGAGAAGGCCCTAATTTGCCGCGGAAGACAAAACTTAGAAATAAGGAAAAGCCGCGCTCTCCTCTAGTGTCAGCGCGGCTTGTAGTAAAATTATAGTGTTTCCGTTCTAGATTGAATTTGGTCACTATGAGTATAATCCAGTTTTCCAGCCTGTATTTCTTCCAGCGCCACGCCAACTTGCTGGCTTGAAGTTGCATTTTCCACCATCGGAGCGCTTCCTTGTTTCAATTCACGCGCTCGGCGGGCGGAGAGAGTGACAAGGGTGTACTTTGATTTGATTTGCTTTTGTAATGAATCAATTGATGGCTCAAGCATCATGTTGATCAGCCTCCAGTGCTTTTTTATATTGTTGTGATACTCGCTCACGCTTGCAATGCTCACTCGCTACGATCGACTGTATTTTGCCTACAGCATGATCAACTCTGTCATTGACAACGACGTAATCATACGCATCCATCATCTCAATTTCTTCTTTAGCCGCCAGCAGACGGTTCTTCACTTTATCTTCTGTTTCTGTGCCGCGGTTGACAATCCGATCCTTCAGTTCTTCAAGAGAAGGCGGGATGAGAAAGACGAATACGCCTTCTGGAAAATTCTCTCTTACTTTGAGGGCCCCTTGTACTTCAATTTCAAGGAAAACATCTTTTCCCTCATTGAGCGTATCTTCAACGTATTGTTTAGGAGTTCCATAGTAGTTTCCTACATATTCAGCATGCTCAATTAATTGCCGCTTTTCAATAAGCGTTTCAAATTCTGCTCGCGACTTAAAAAAATAGTCAATGCCATCCACTTCGCCTTCTCTTGGCTCTCTGGTTGTCATGGAGATGGAATAACGAAGGTTGGTCGATTGATCGAATAATGCTTTACGGACCGTGCCCTTCCCTACGCCGGATGGTCCAGATAAAATAAATAATATACCTTTTTCATCGATCACGTATGGACCCTCCTAATTCTCATCTGACATTTCATCATTACTGATTACACGCTGCCCCACAGTTTCCGGCTGAACTGCCGAAAGCACAACATGATCGCTATCTGTAATAATAACGGCACGCGTTCTTCTGCCGTATGTAGCGTCTACTAATTTATTATTATCTCTTGCTACGGTTATAATACGTTTAATCGGCGCAGATTCTGGTGAAACAATAGAAATGATTCGATTAGCTGACACCACGTTTCCAAAGCCGATATTAATTAACTTTAAACTCAATGACGTTTCCTCCTTCTAACGAGACAGATCTACTAAATTCGCTCAAACTGTCACCAGCACATACATCTCTGACAACGTTATTAAACGAGTATTACTACTATTATATGAAAAATACCTAGCAAATCTCAATGTTTATTCAATATTTTGTACTTGTTCTTTCATTTTCTCTACTTCACTCTTTAACATCACCACACTGTTGGACAACTGACTGTCATTTGACTTCGAACCAATCGTATTGATCTCACGATGCATTTCCTGAACGATGAAATCAAGTGTACGCCCAATCGGCACTTGTTTTTCAAGGGTGTAGTGAAATTGGTCGATATGCGAATATAACCTTGTGACCTCTTCGGTAATATCACCTTTTTCAGCGAGCAAGGCAACCTCTTGCAGCACTCTGGACTCTTCTACGGCAATCTCTTCGTTAATAAACGTCTCGACCCTTGCTAAAACTTTAGCTTTGTATTCCTCCACGACAACTGGGCGCCGTTCTTCTATGGCAGACACTGTATCTTTCACAGATTGCAGCCTGTTTAGAAGATCCTGAGCCAGTCGTTCACCTTCCTGATTTCTCATTTCGACTAAGTCTGTACATGCCGCATCGAGCGCGTTTAAAAGTTCTACTTTGATTTGATGGATCGGCTGATCCGTTTCCCGAACTGTAAAAATTCCCTCAAGCCCAGCTACTGTATCAATCGAGATGTCCCCCGTCAACTTGTACTGTTCCTTTACATTCATTAACTTGGTTATGTATTGATGAAGAAGCTCATCATCCGCTTCAAGCCGTTTATTCAGCAGCCCTTCTCCCTCTGCCGTTAGAAAAAGATCCACTCGCCCGCGGCTAAGCTTCTGTTTCAAGTGGCGTTTCAAAGCCTCCTCAAGAAACAAAAAGTTCCGTGGTATTTTTGGAGAAATATCCAAAAAACGGTGATTGACACTTCGAAGTTCAATGGTAAGTCTCATCCCAGCGGTTTCTACTGTATCTCGTCCATATCCTGTCATGCTTTTTGCCACTTGTTATCACACCCACGGTTCAATTTTACGTTTCTTTCTATAGTTTATCAAATCCCTCCATCAATAGGCTAATGTAAGACACATGAAAAGTAAAATCTCTTTGATTTTGGAGCTAATCTGTCCTCTCAAAAATGGCCAGGTAAAACAACATAATTTCTTTCCTGTTCTTCAGGCAGAGTTTTTAGGGATTTATAAGCAAAACATGCTATACTTGCACAAGTAGAGAGGTGATGCACTATGTCATTTGACGGCATTGTAACCCGGGCAATCACTCACGAAATGAATGAAGAAGTGAAGACCGGAAGAATCGTTAAAATTTATCAGCCAACTGAAACGGAATTAGTTTTTACCATTAGAAAGAACCGAACGAACCATACGTTATTATTATCGTCACATCCCAGCTATGCACGGTTTCACTTGACGAAAGATCAGTATCACAACCCAAAAGAACCACCAATGCTATGTATGCTGCTCAGGAAACATCTTGTCGGCGGCTTTCTTGAAAAAGTTGAACAAGTGAGTATGGAACGGATCGTCAAGTTCCACGTTCGGTCCCGGAATGAAATTGGTGACGAGACGATGAAGACGTTGATCATTGAAGTGATGGGGAAACACTCGAACATTTTGCTTGTAGATACAGAGCAAGGGCATATTTTAGACAGTATTAAACACTTGCCCCCTTCACAAAACCGCCACCGTACAGTAATGCCGGGGCAGCCATATAAGCTTCCGCCCGAACAAGGGAAAACCAATCCGCTTGAGCTTGAAGCTGACCAGCTCATGAAAAAACTGGATTTCAATTCGGGAAAGATCGATAAACAAATTCTTAATACAGTAATGGGCTTTTCACCAATGATTACGAAAGAGATCGTCCATCGTGCTCATTTAGGCGGGACAGATGCCTATGAAAACGCCTATTCTGCTATCCGTGAGCAAATCATTGAAAACAACTATCAGCCAACTATCTACTCAGGGGATCGCGAACAATTTTACGTCCTGCCGCTTACATTTCTTAACCAAGAAGAGAAGTCCTTTCCTACAGTCAGCGGTATGCTTGATCGCTACTATTCAGGAAAAGCAGAGCGCGACCGTGTTAAACAGCAAGCTGGCGACCTCTATAAATTTTTAAAAAATGAACGTGATAAAAATAAACGTAAAATTAAAAAACACGAAACGACACTGAAGAAATCGGAAGCCGCTGAAGATTACCAGCGTCTTGGCGAGCTACTGACAGCCCACATGCATTTAGTGAAGCAAGGGGACGAAATCGCAAGCGTTGTTGATTATTACGATCCTGATCAAGGCGAGCGTACCATTGAACTTAATCCGAATAAATCACCAAGTGAAAACGCTCAGAGCTATTTTCAAACTTACCAGAAACTAAAGAAATCTAAACAAGTAGTCCAGAAGGAAATTGGAAAAGCTGAAGAAGAAATTGACTATTTTGACCGGCTCATCCAGCAAGTTGAATCTGCGAGGGAAGTGGATATTGAAGAGATTAGAGAAGAACTTAGAGAACAGGGTTATATGAAAAAAAGGAGTTCTTCCAAGAAGAAATCGAACAAGCCTTCGAAACCAAAACCTGAACACTATACGGCTAGTAACGGCACTTCCCTTTATGTTGGGCGCAACAATAAACAAAATGAATACCTCACCAATCGCCTGGCCAACAAGCATGATACGTGGCTGCATGCGAAGGATATTCCAGGTTCTCATGTGGTCATTCAGGATGATGCACCAACAGAAGACGTCTTATTTGAGGCGGCTCAGCTTGCGGCCTATTACAGTAAGTTCAGCCAATCTTCTTCAGTGCCGGTGGATTATACATTGATTAAACATGTCAAAAAGCCTTCCGGGGCCAAACCGGGCTTTGTTACGTATGACCATCAGCAAACGTTATATGTGACTCCTGATATCAATCTTATCCGCGATATGAAAACAAAGTAATAGACAAGGGGCTGGGATAAAAGTATTTTCTATGATTGTTGTATATCCCGCTACGAAAATATACTGCGCTTTCCGCGGGCGGCTGTTGAGCCTTCCTGTGCTGGCGCACTGCGAGGTCTCACCTAGGCCTTTCCTCCCGCAGGAGTCTCCGTATATTTTCTCCGCTTAAACAGCACTTCGTTCGTCTTTTCACTTTAGAGGTTTACTTATGTCCCAGCCTAAATGGCCCCAACATACGTGAACCTGATTCAAAAATGAAAGTGAAGAAGCTCGGTTTTGTTTCGGATTCAAAATCCTAAAGACTGGTCGAGCTTTCTTTCACTTCTCACTATAACCCTAAAAGAAAAATAGTGAGCAAGGTCCTCCGTCGACTTTACCCATTAATCTTAGTATGTTTATGTTACCGATATTTGTCATCATTGATTTACTAAGACCAAGCCCCTTCTAAATGTCATAGGCTAACTGTGATTTAAAGCTCAGGTCCCTTTTGCTTTTCTTGGAAATACCGTATAACTGAAGCTAATTACAAAATCAATTACTAGGATAAGCGTCCACAAACGTAAAGTTTGAAATAGTGCTTCAGTCTGCTGACTGTCATGGATGTAAAAAATAATTGCTCCTAAAATCGCGCCTCCTATGATCCAAGCCAGTAAATGACGATACCATCCAATACGTTCATCTCTGGCGTATTCCATCCCGTATTTTTTCTTCTTCGGCGGCTTTTCTTTTTTAATAAAACGATACATAAACTGACTGTCTGCCCACTGAATCATTTGATGCCCGTACGCCACACTTACTCCAATATAAATGGCGGCAATACCATGCACCGTGGAGGCCACGGCCCCATTTTTCAAATCCATGACAGTTGCGATCAGCAAGATGAGATCGACGATGGGCGTACAGATCAGTAAGAAAGCTCCGAGCCTCTCTTTTCTCAGCACATATCTTGCAGCCAGCCCAGCTAAAACAAACACCCAAAATCCAACTTCACAGGCAATTATTAACCAGCCTATCAAAACAGCACCCCTTTTTTTAGTACAATTGTATTATTAAATATAGCAAAGTTATTTATTTAACACAAGTGTGTTAAAATAAGGACATGCCAAAATTTATTGACCATAAGAAACGTAAAATTCAAATTGCTGAGGCCACGTGGAGGGTCATCGTTGAGGAAGGACTTGAACATGCCACCGTACGGAAAATTGCAGCAGCCGCTGGATTGTCGGTTGGGTCGCTGCGACACTATTTTGCCTCTCAATCCGAACTATTCTTATTTTCGATGGAGCTTGTTTCTGAACGAGTTAAACAGCGTATCGAAGCAAAAAACTATGAAGGTTCGTCAAAGGATATGCTGACGACATTTATTTGTGAATTTCTGCCGGTCGATGAAGAAAGACGAATTGAAATGGAGGTATGGTTCGTTTTTTCAGCTAAAACACTTGTCGATCCAAAGCTCAGCTCCTTAAGCGAAAAGGTGTACAACGAAATGCACGAAGGATTGGCCACTGTCATTTATTCTCTACCTTCAAACCGGTTCGCAAATGATAATCTTGACTTGGAGACAGAAGTTGATCGATTGCATACTCTTGTCGATGGATTAGCCCTTCATCACATGCTGCATCCATCAGCTTTTCCGTACGACAAAATGATCCGTACACTGCAATATCACCTTCAGTCCATTTGTAAGATGTAAAAAACAGCTAGAGGAAAGAGCTTCCTTACTCAAAGTTAAATAGCCCTGTTTCGCAGATATGAAGCTGCGAAACAGGGCTATTTATGCTAACTATTTAATCAGATTCTGGCAACCGACCGAAGATTATGATCTGCAGTAAGATCGTGACGATTCCTATCAACTTTATACAACGGACCGTCAACTTAGAAAATAAATGAAGATCAAAATGGTGCCAAAATAAGAGAAGACGCCTTGAGCCCAATACCGCTTGTTTTCTTTTCTCAGCATCCATTTGTTCCAAAGCAAGAAAACACTCAAACAAAGAACCAGACTCAGCATCGGCTCGAAGGACCACATCGATCCCATGAAGGCGAAAGCAAGCCATGTGTATAAATAAATCATGCATGTTATAAGTCCGAGTGAGGCATTTACTAAGAGAAAGATAGAATGTTTAGTAGAATTCATTGTCATCACCAAAGCTTTCCGATGTTTCTATCGTACTAGCCTTGCCTGAGAATCGCAACTAACGCTCGTTCAAGAGTGCATGAAGGCTGAAGGGTTTTCTCGCCATTGTAGTAACTTACTATGCTGTTCTTCGCTTAATAATGCATCTTTTTCCATAGTGTGCAGAAGATGATTATAATCGGTTAAGGAATGCACAGGAAGACGCTTGCCAGCAAATGCTTCTTCAGCCTCGGTAAGATTATAACTAAAAATGGATACTACATGAACGACTTCTACACCTTCTTGCTGCAGTGCTTCTGCTGCCTCAATTGATGATTTCCCTGTTGAAATAAGATCCTCAATGACGATAGCCTTTTGTCCTGCTTGATAAGCTCCTTCGATCTGGTTGCCTTTTCCGTGCTTTTTGGCGGAAGATCGAACATAAACCATCGGCAAGTCCAGTTGATCCGCCACCCAGGCAGCATGGGGGATGCCTGCTGTAGCACATCCGGCAATGATGTCGATTTCTTCATCCATATTTTGTACAAACATAGAGAACTCTTTTGCAATTCTCCGACGGATCGCGGGGTAAGACATGGTCAGTCGATTATCACAGTAAATCGGTGAGCGCAGTCCCGATGTCCATGTAAAAAAGTCTTCGGGGCTAAGTTGTACAGCTCCAATATCAAGTAGATGTTGAACGAGCGGTTTGTCTTCCATTTTCCAATTCCTCCTTGAACGTTTGATAGGCGGCTAACGGATCACTTGCTTGAGTAATGCCCCGTCCGACCACAATTGAATCACTGCCGATCTCCCCAGCTTTAAACGGTGTGGCTGATCGTTTCTGGTCGTGGTTCTCACCAGAGGAACGGCGAATACCCGGTGTTAAAGTCAGGAACGAGTTCCCACAGTTCTGTTTTATTGCCTTTACCTCATGAACAGCACATACGACGCCATCCGCTCCGGATTGTTTGGAAACCCCAGCGTAATGATCCACAACATCTGTCATCTTTTCCTTCACAAGCAGTTCATGATGAAGCATCGATTCATCGGTTGAAGTCAGCTGTGTAACCGCCAGCAGTAGTGGCCGCTTACCTTGACTTGATTGTTCGAGACCTTCCCGGGCAGCCTCGATCATGTGTTTTCCCCCTTGTGCATGAACATTGACCACATCCACATCAAGTTTTGCTACATTACTCATTGCCCGCTTCACGGTTGTCGGAATATCGTGGAGTTTTAAATCCAGGAAGATGGGGTGACCTTGCTTCGCCAATTCTTCAATCATGCTTGGCCCTTCCCTGTAAAACAATTCCATACCCACTTTAACAGGAATACCTTGAAGCTGGTGTTGCTCGAGGAAGTGCAGGACCTGGCTTTTATTTTCCAAATCTAGAGCAAGATAAAGCGGTTGAAGGTGACTAGTTTTCATAAGTGAACGCCTCCTATTACATCTTTAACGGAATCAAAACCGTAAGCCGCCAGAGCATCAGGCAGTTGGTCAATTAACTCCTTGCATATATAAGGATTTTTAAAGTTTGCACTTCCGACTGCTACTGCACTGGCCCCTGCCAGCAAATATTCGATAATGTCATCAGTTGTTTCAATGCCGCCCATTCCGATGATAGGCAGGTTCACGGCTTGATGGACTTGATGAATCATCCGGATCGCAACAGGTTTAATCGCGGGGCCTGACAAACCACCTGTTTGATTGGCAATGATCGGTTTTCTAGAGACGGGATCAATCCGCATTCCTGTTAACGTGTTGATCATGGATAACCCATCTGCTCCGGCTTCTTCAACAGCTTTTGCCATTGCGACAACGTTGGTGACATTAGGAGACAGTTTCACATAAAGTGGTTTGTCGCTAGCTTGCTTTACCCGCTTCGTCACGGAATAAGCAAGTTCGGGGTCGACACCAAACTGGACGCCTCCTTCCTTTACATTCGGACAGGAGATGTTCAGTTCAAGCGCGGAGACCATACTATCCCCAAGCTTCGCTGCAACTTCTTCGTAATCTTCCATGGCACTGCCTGCGACATTTGCAATGATCGGGGTTTGATAGGTTTCAAGAAACGGCAGTTCTTCCTTAATAATCGTATCCACCCCTGGATTTTGGAGACCAATCGCGTTCAGCATTCCACTGGCTGTTTCCGCCACTCTTGGTGTCGGGTTGCCAAAACGTTTCGTTGCCGTTGCGGCTTTAATAATGATCGCACCTAAGTGTGATAAATCATAAAACTGGGCAAATTCCCGTCCAAAGCCGAAACATCCCGATGCAGGCATTACAGGGTTTTTCAATTGTAATCCTGGTAAATCAACTGTCGTATCGATCATAGAATAACCTCCTCTGGCCGGAACACGGGCCCATCCGAGCAGATCTTACGGTAACCTTTCGCATCCTCTTCATCGGCACATTCGACAACGCAGGCAAAACAGGCACCGACACCGCAGCCCATGCGCTCTTCAATCGAGATATAGCCAGGAACATCTTTCAACTGCTCTTTAACCCCTTTGAGCATCACCGTAGGGCCGCAGGAAAAATACGTATCATAGGAAACTACTTGAGGAATAACGTCTGTGACAAACCCGCGCGTTCCGAGACTTCCATCATTGGTCGCCACGTGCACTTCACCGAGCTCCTGGAACTTGTCGATATAAAAGGCATCATCACTTGAGCGAAAACCGAGAACACTTGTAACTTCAATTCCTCGTTCTTTTAAGTTCTTCGCTAAGTAATACAGTGGCGGTACACCGATCCCCCCGCCTATAAGCAGTGCTTTCTCTGTGGTAAGTTCCTCAATCGGAAAACCTGTTCCACTTGGCCCGAGTACATCCAGTTTCTCTCCTGCTTGCTTCTGTGTTAAAGCTGCTGTGCCTTTGCCCATAACCTTATAAAGTAGTGTGAATGTTCCTTTTTCCTCATCAACGTCAGCTATCGAAACGGGGCGTCGCAGAAAATAATCATCACTAACCTGAATGTGGACAAACTGCCCAGGAGTCTCCACGAATTGAGGAAGACTCCCTTGCAGTTCTAACAGATAGGTTTGCGACGCAATGGATTGATGGGTCATGATCGTCATCCACTCTCTCTGCATTAGACGAACACCGCCTCTTTCTTCGCAATGGTCCTGGCTGTGAAAGTCATGGCATCGATAACTTCAACGATTGTTTTAGCTGTATCAAGACTCGTCAAGGAAGCAATCCCATGCTCCACAGCTTCGCGTCTAATTTGGAAACCATCTGAGCGGGATCGACGACCTTTATTTAACGTGTTCACAACAAACTGAACATCGCCGCTGCGAATTAAATCGACGACGTCACGCTGACTTGATCCGAGTTTGCCAACCGCTTCCACAGGCAGGGAAACGTCTTCGATCGCTCTTGCTGTCCCTTCAGTCGCATATAAGTGGAAGCCAAGCTGATGGAATGTCCTCGCAATCTCCAGCATTTCCTGCTTGTCTTTATCGGCTACCGTTAATAACACGGCGCCTTCAGTCGGTATTTTTAATCCGGCCGCTGTCATGCCTTTATATAGAGCTTTCTCAAGGCTTTGATCATAGCCGATCACTTCACCTGTAGATTTCATTTCGGGTCCAAGCGTTGTATCGACGCTGCGAAGTTTTTCAAATGAGAATACCGGTACTTTGACATACACTCCTTCAGGCTTTTGAGCAATCCCTGATGTGTAGCCTAAAGATGCTAATGATTCACCCATAATGGCTTTCGTGGCTACCTGGGCCATCGTGATCCCAGTAATTTTACTAAGAAAAGGAACCGTACGGCTGGCACGCGGATTCACCTCAAGCACATAAGCTGTTCCATCCAGGATGACGAATTGGATGTTGATAAGCCCTTTCATGTTTAATTCACGGGCAATTTTGACGGTAGCATCAATACATTGCTGTTCGAGCCGCTCGGATAAGCGCTGTGGCGGATAGACTGCCATCGAATCGCCTGAGTGGACACCCGCACGTTCAATATGCTCCATAATCCCCGGGATGACGACATCCTGACCGTCGGTAATCGCATCAACTTCGATTTCCATTCCTGTTAAATACTTATCGATCAAGATCGGATGACCGTTGTGGACACGTACATTTTCTTCCATGTAAATCAGTAACTCTTCTTCAGAGTAGACAATTTCCATCGCGCGTCCGCCAAGCACATAAGAAGGCCTGACGACAACAGGGTAACCAATTCGCTGCGCTGCTTGCACCGCCTCTTCTTCACTTGTCACACTTTCCCCACCAGGCTTGGCGATGTCAAGGTTCGTTAACAACTGTTCAAAAAGATCACGATCTTCAGTCTGGTTAATCGCATCCATCGTCGTGCCGAGAATATTGACCCCGTGACGACTCAGCCCTTCTACAAGGTTGATCGCTGTCTGTCCGCCAAACTGAACGATGACGCCTTCAGGCTGTTCCAGGTCAATGACATGCATAACATCTTCCAACGTTAACGGCTCAAAGTAAAGCTTGTCAGAAACGCTAAAGTCGGTTGATACGGTTTCCGGGTTATTGTTCATAATAATGGCTTCATAACCCATCTCTTTTAGCGCTAGAACCGAGTGGACGGTCGCATAGTCGAATTCAACTCCCTGGCCGATTCGAATCGGACCAGACCCAATAACAAGCACTTTTTTGGAATCTGTGACAACTGATTCATTTTCGTCTTCATAACTGCTGTAAAAATACGGTGTTTCCGAAACAAATTCACCTGCACACGTGTCGACCATTTTATAAACCGGTGAGATGCTGTGTTGTTTTCTAAAATTCATCACTTCATCAATGGTCGTCTCAAGCAGCCGGGCAATTTGTCGATCGGCAAAGCCTAACTCTTTCACTTCACGAATCAGGGCAGCATCCCAGCGTGTTTCTTTCACTTGCTGCTCCAGCTGAATAATATGCTGTAATTTATGAAGGAAAAAGTAATCGATGCCCGTCGTCTCGTGAATTTCAGTAAGTGTAATGTTCCGTCTTAACGCTTCAGCTAGAATGAAAATCCGCTCATCATCTGCTAAGTGTAATCTTTTGAACATTTCCTCATTCGAAAGTTCTGCGACAGAGGCAACAAACAAATCATCTGTTTCGCCTTCCAGTGAGCGAATTCCTTTTAATAAAGATTCTTCAATCGTACGGCCGATCGACATCACTTCGCCGGTGGCTTTCATTTGCGTCCCTAATTTACGATTTCCTTTGGCAAATTTATCAAAGGGCCAGCGTGGAATTTTCGTTACTACATAATCCAGCGCTGGTTCAAAGCAAGCGTAAGTTGTTTCAGTAATTGGATTTTCAATTTCATCAAGTGTCATCCCCACGGCGATTTTAGCAGCCATTTTAGCAATCGGATAACCGGTAGCTTTTGATGCCAGGGCAGATGACCGGCTGACACGCGGGTTCACTTCAATCACATAGTACTGAAAGCTATCAGGATCAAGAGCTAACTGAACGTTACAGCCGCCTTCAATTTCCAGAGCTCGAATAATATCAAGTGAGGCATTCCTCAACATTTGATATTCACGATCACTCAACGTTTGTGAAGGCGCCACAACGATTGAATCTCCCGTATGGATACCGACTGGATCAAAGTTTTCCATGTTACAGACAACAATCGCCTGATCGTTGGCATCGCGCATCACTTCATATTCGATTTCCTTAAAGCCGGCGATATTGCGCTCGATTAAACATTGATGAACAGGGGATTGGGCCAGTCCACTGCGGGCGATTTCTCGAAGCTGTTCTTCGTTATCACACATTCCGCCGCCGGCTCCTCCCATGGTATAGGCGGGGCGTACAATAACAGGAAAGCCGATTTTATTGGCAAAATTAACGGCCTGGTCAACAGAACTTACGATCTCACTTTCTGGTACAGGCTGCTCCATTTTATGCATGAGCGCGCGGAACTTCTCCCGATCCTCGGCCCGTTGAATTGCATCCAGCGGCGTACCCAGCAACTCGACTTGAAGCTGTTCAAGGATGCCGGATTCACTTAAAGCTACAGCCAGATTCAGTCCAGTTTGCCCGCCAAGAGTAGGCAGAATCGCATCTGGTGATTCTTTTCGAACAATTTTTGTTAAAAATTCAAGAGTTAACGGCTCCATGTACACCTTGTCGGCAAACGTGTGATCCGTCATGATCGTGGCGGGATTGGAGTTTGCTAAAATGACTTCATATCCTTCTTCTTTCAGAGCTTGACACGCCTGGGTTCCGGAATAGTCGAACTCAGCCGCCTGACCAATGATAATAGGACCGGAGCCGATCACTAAAATACGTTTAATATCTGTCCGCTTAGACATGAAGAGCCTCCTTCGCTGCTTTATGGGATTCGGTAATTCTCGTTAGAAATTCGTCAAATAAGCTTGATGTGTCTTCTGGTCCTGGAGAACTCTCAGGATGGTACTGCACAGTAAAAACGTTCATCGTCTGATGCTCGAGCCCTTCCACAGTCCCGTCATTCAAGGAGATTTGTGTTAAAGATAGACTTGTAGACTCAAGCGAGTCACGAGCCACGGCATAGCCATGATTTTGTGAAGTAATCGCGGTCCAGTTCGTACGCAAATCTTTTACAGGCTGGTTTCCGCCGCGATGACCGAACTTCATTTTCACAGTGTCTGCACCGGAAGCCAGGGCAATCAGCTGGTGTCCAAGGCAGATGCCAAAGATCGGAACGTGCCCCATCAGCTTGCGGACTGTTTGAATCGCTTCAGGGACGTCTTTTGGATCTCCGGGGCCGTTAGAAAGCATAATGCCATCTGGTCTCAGCCTTTCAATTTCCTCAGCAGAAGTATTGTAAGGTACGACGGTAACGTGACAGCTTCGCTTCGTAAATTCCCTGAGGATGCCATGCTTCATCCCGTAATCAATCAGCACGATTCGGTAACCGCGCCCTGGCACTACGTATGGCTTAACGGTCGACACTTGCTTCACTTGATCGGTTGCGAGCGGAGTATTTTTCATAAAATCAACGAGCTGTTCAACAGGGCGGTCACCCGACGTAATCATTGCCTTCATCGTGCCATGCTTACGAATAATTTTGGTAAGCTTTCTTGTATCCACACCGCTAATTCCTGGAATTCGCTTGGCTTTCAGAAATTCATCCAGTGTCTCCTCATTTCTGAAGTTCGAAGGATGCTCGCAATGTTCTTTCACCACGACCCCTAAAATGGCAGGGTCGACGGTTTCAAAGTCGTCTCGATTAATGCCGTAATTTCCAACTAACGGATAGGTGAACGTCACCATCTGCCCACAGTAAGATGGGTCAGAAATGACTTCCTGATACCCTGTCATGCCGGTATTAAATACAATCTCACCAAAGCTTTCGCGATCACTGCCAAAACCTTTTCCTTCAAATACTGTGCCATCTTCAAGAACGAGCTGCTTCATATACATCCTCCTCAAAAACTAGTTTTCCATTTACAATCGTTGCTACAGGCCACCCTTTCACGGGAACTTCGTGGAAAGGACTGTTTTTTCCTTTTGATACGAGCTTGTGACGGTCGATTTCCTTTGTTTCTTCCAGGTCAATAATTGTTAGATCTGCCGTTGCGCCTACTTCAAGTTTTCCATATGGGAGCTGAAAAATTTCGCTCGGACGAATTGTCAGCCAATTTATTAACTGCTCAAGGCTGATGACTTCTTTTTCAACGAGTTGGGTGTAGAGCAGCGGAAATGCTGTTTCTAGTCCCGTAATTCCAAATGGAGACTGAAGGAACCCTGCTTGTTTCTCTTCTTCTGTATGTGGGGCATGATCTGTTGCAATACAATCGATCGTCCCATCCAGCAGCCCCTCTAGCAGTGCTGCCTGATCTTCTTTAGAACGAAGCGGCGGATTCATTTTAAATAACGCATCATCTTGTTTAATATCTTCTTCATTCAGCAGAAGATGATGTGGTGTTACTTCAGCCGTCACACGGATTCCTGCTTTCTTGGCATCTCGGATCACACGGACGGATTCTTTTGTTGAGACGTGGCAGACGTGATAGTGGCAGTCTGCCGCTTCAGCCAGCAGCACATCGCGGGCAATATGAACAGATTCAGCGATGTTTGGGATGCCGGGGATGTCCAGTCGTTCACTGACTTCGCCGTCATGAGCCACTCCGCCATACACAAGCGAGTTATCCTCACAGTGGGCGACAACTGCTTTATTGACTCGCGCTGAAGCCTTCATAGCCTCGTACATTTTGCCAGCCGTTTGCACACCCACACCGTCATCGGTAAAAGCGAAGGCGCCCATTTCGCTGAGCTGTTTCATATTTACGAGCTCTTTGCCTAGCTGACGGGTGGTGATGGCCGCATAAGGTAATACACGCACCACGGCATCCTGGTTAATTTTTTCAAAAAGGTTGGCCAGCGTTTCTTCGGAGTCGGGCACAGGACGCGTATTCGGCATCGCACAAACCGTTGTAAATCCGCCTCTGGCTGCAGCTTGTGTGCCTGTAGCAATCGTTTCTTTGGCTTCCCCGCCTGGTTCTCTAAGATGGATATGCACATCCACAAAGCCGGCTGAGAGCAAACGGCCTTTGGCATCAATGACTTTGTCTGCCTCTCCGTTTACTTTCTCCCCTAGTTCAACGATCTGATTACTCTCTACGAGCACCTCACATTTTACGAACTGACCCTTTACGATTCGCTTGCTGTTCACAATTTTAATACTCATATTGCAGCTCCCCCTTTAATAACGTCTGAATAATAGCCATTCGCATCAAAACCCCGTTAGACATTTGTTGAAAGATTCGCGATTTATCACATTCTACTAATGAAGAATCGATTTCCACTCCCCGATTTACAGGAGCGGGATGAAGAATGACGGCCTCATCCTTCATGCGTCGTTCGCGGTCTATCGTCAATCCAAACTCTTGTAAGTAATCTCCCTGGTTGTTACGGGTGATATGCCGTTCATGTTGTATGCGCAGCAGCATCAATACATCAACTTGCTCGCAAGCTTCATCCATACTGATATAATTCATCGAAATCGACTCATCCCTCCAGGCTTCCGGGGCTACAAAGTTTACATGTGCACCTAGTTTCTCTAAGGCGCATGCGTTAGAACGGGCCACCCGGCTATGTTTAATATCACCTGCAATCGCTACTCGAAGCCCTTCAAAGCTAGGGAACTCTTTTGAGATCGTATAAAGGTCTAGTAGTGATTGGGTTGGATGTTCCCCTGTGCCGTCTCCGGCATTAATGAGAGACAGACTTTCCAGCCCCTGAGCAACCTGCTGCAACACCCCGGCTTCGGGCTGACGAACAACCGCCAGTCTCACCCCAATGGCCTGTAAAGTTTTCAGTGTGTCTTCAAGCGTCTCCCCTTTCGTCACGCTGGAGTCGATCCCATTCATATCGAGGATTTCCATTCCTAACCGTTTTTCGGCAATATAAAAGCTGTTTTTCGTACGTGTACTAGGCTCGAGAAAAATGTTGATTGCAAACTCTCGATCCATTGGCAGAAAGTGTTCACCAGATTCAATCGTTTGAGCAGTGTCAATCAAATTCATAATCTCTTGCTTGGTAAGGTCATTCATCGATAATAAATGCTGCACAATTCTCCCCCCTTAAAGTCAAAACAACAAAAGCACCCTCCGGATATACCGGGGGTGCTTTCGTCGCCATAGGCGAACAAGCTAAGCCCAAAGTACACCCTTCAAAGTCTCACAGGACTCTGTTAAAACGTGTTTAGGTTTAGATTACGCTGCTCCATCATTTTTCTGTTCTTGTTCCACTTCAGGTTCTTCAAACATACGGCCATTCCCCTGACTTTTTTCTTTTCCAGGAAGAATGAGGTTTAGTAATACTCCCACAATCGCTGCTAGCGCCATGCCGGCAATCTGGACTTCATCTGTCACTTGAATAAATGCGCCGCCAACTCCTAGTACAAGGATAACGGACGCGATAATTAAATTACGTTTTTCCCCAAAATCTACTTGATTGTCGATTAACATCCGTAATCCACTTGAAGCGATCGTTCCGAATAGCAGAATCGAAACTCCGCCCATTACAGCTGAAGGGATTGATCCAATTACGGCTGTGCTCATTCCCATGAACCCGAATAGGATAGCCACAAGAGCTGCTCCTCCGATGACAAACACGCTGTAAACTTTCGTTATAGCCAGGACCCCGATATTTTCACCATACGTCGTATTCGGCGGACCCCCAAGGCATGAAGCCATCATCGTCGCGACACCATCCCCAAGAATAGATCGGTTTAGTCCTGGATCCTTTAAAAAGTTCTTACCGACAACCTTGGATAATACCATTTGATCGCCAATATGTTCCGTAATTGTTACGAGAGCAAAAGGCACCATGACTAGTACGATATGCCAGCTGAATACTTCTGTCGGTGAGAAATCCTTGAATGGGATAAGAAATTCCGGCATCTGGAAGAGTGCTTGAAAAATACCTCCAATTGAGCCTGCCGATACAATGTTCTGCCACTCCGCCTGAATCTGAGTAGTGTCGACAATCCCTTGTGTCCATGCAAACAGATAGCCGCCAATAATTCCGAATAAGATCGGCAGCAGGCTTAAAAATCCTCTTAGAAAGACGGTAGCCAAGATTGTAATTCCTAACGTGACGAGCGCTACGGTAAAGTGTGTAGCACTGTACACTTGTCCTTCACCTGGCAAATACATGGCCATATCAATTGCCGTGGAGGATAGTCCTAAGCCAATGACAATGATGACTGGTCCTACTACAACCGGAGGCAGTAATTTAATCAGCCAATTTAATCCGAATATGGATATAAGTAAGGCCACTGCTCCGTACACAAGCCCTGCTAAAAAGCTGCCAATCATGGCTCCAGCTATACCGCTTGTCTTCGATACTTCTACAATAGGATAAATGAAAGCAAAACTTGAGCCAAGGTAAGCTGGAATCCTTCCTCTTGTAATGAGCAGATAAGCCAATGTTCCAAAACCGCTTGAAACGAGTGCGACGGCTGGTGATAAACCGGTTAGAAATGGTACCAGTATCGTTGCACCAAACATGGCGAAAAGATGCTGAATGCTTAATGTGATCCATTTATGTGCTTTCGGTATTTCTCGAATCCCGATTGTTCCTTCTGTTGAGTTCATACCATTTCCTCCTTTTATTTGCGCTGTTTTCCGCAGAACGGGCGGTTTTTAGTCGAATTCTCTAAGCGCCCCGCTCCGCTTATGCGTGTCAGGTCTAAACGCCCCTCTCCGCTTTTCGTATAAAAAAACCTCTTTGCATAAAGGTACGCAAAGAGGTGGGCGCATCGGTGGACGCGCTTTTCATTTACGACCTTTTAAGCCTCACGGGACTTCCATTAAAGGTGTAACATCTATTTATTTTTCGGAAATATATACTTCATCAGCTGCGTCGGTTTCTGACAGTGAGACGGTCACTACTTCATTAAGTGAAGTAGGCACATTCTTCCCAACATAATCCGCACGAATCGGAAGTTCGCGATGGCCGCGATCAACCAGAACTGCTAACTGTATTTGTGATGGCCTTCCATAATCCATTAGAGCGTCCATTGCGGCACGCACCGTACGGCCCGTATAAAGCACATCATCTACTAAAATTACTTTTTTGTTCGTTATATCCTCGGAAATGTTTGTTTCTTTAACATCCGGGTCAGCTTGATTTCCTTTTTTCGAAAGATCATCACGATAGAGAGTAATATCGAGTTCGCCTCCAGGAAGCGAATCTCCTTCAATGCTCTCAATTTTTGAACGGAGACGCTCAGCTATCGGAACTCCGCGTGTTTTGATCCCGACAAGGACAACATCTTCCACGCCTTTATTTTTCTCAATGATCTCGTGGGAAATCCTCGTAAGAGCCCGTCGAATCGCTGCATCATCAAGTACTGTTGCCTTTCTCTCCATCTGCTCACCCCTATTCATAACAAAAGCCCTTTTTCCACATGAAGGCAGAAAAAGGGCTTAACCACACAAGGTGTGAACCGAACCTTTTTAGCCTCACGGGACTATCATTAAAGGACTATTTTATTCTAATAGGAATTATGGCAAACTTGCAGAGATTTGTCAACTTCTATTTCTTAGATGTTGAATGGTTTTCGTGAATTCCGCTGGTGGTTCAATTTCAAACGTCAACCGCTCGCCTGACGTGGGGTGATCAAATCCCAAGGTTTTCGCATGAAGGGCTTGTCCGTTCAAATCAAGCGTTTTTCGCGGACCGTATTTAGGGTCACCTGCCAGCGGATGATTAATATAGCGCATATGAACACGAATTTGATGGGTTCTTCCCGTCTCCAATGTACATTCAACGAGAGTGAATTCAGGAAAATGATCAAGTACTTTGAAGTGTGTGACCGCATCTCGGCCTCCTTCAACGACTGCCATACGCTGACGGTCTTTCGTATCACGTCCAATCGGAGCATCGATCGTGCCATATTCATGAGAGATCGACCCGTGAACAATTGCTATATATTTTCGTTCCACTGTTTTGTCCCTAAGTTGTGTAACAAGAGACTCATGAGCACGATCATTTTTGGCCACCATCAATAGTCCACTCGTATCTTTATCAATCCGATGCACAATACCCAGACGCTCTACGCCATTGATTCCTGACAAATCATCACAATGATACAGCAAGGCGTTCACGAGCGTTCCACTCTCATGGCCGGCTGAAGGGTGAACGACCATCCCAGAAGGCTTATTGACAACAATTACATCACGATCCTCATACACAATTTCAAGATCGATGTTTTCTGCCTTTAGCTCTAATGGCTTGGGTTCAGGGATTGTCCAGGTAATCACATCTCCCGCTTGAATTTTGTAATTACTTTTGACAGGTTGTTCGTTGACTAATACGAGATCCTCTTTTAACCAGCCCTGCACTTGGGACCTGGAAGCATCGTCGATGATGTCCGCTAACAATTTATCAATTCTTTTGGATTGGTCAGTATCTTTCGCCTGATAAGTTTCACTCATGCTTTTACTCCTTTTTTCTGGCGTCGTTCATCAATAAATGTAGCAATGAGCACAAAGATCACGCCTACAACGAGTGATGAATCCGCGACATTAAAGATCGGAAAATTATAGTTTCCAATATAGAAATTAAGAAAATCAACGACTTCTTTTCGAAATAACCGATCAATGAAGTTCCCAATTGCACCGCCTAGTATTAAGGCTAGAGCCACTCCCACGAAGCTGCTTTGTTTCGCGTATTGACCCATATAATAAATAATCACACCAATTACGATGACGGTAACAATGTAGAAAAACCACATTTGACCCTGCAGGATTCCCCAGGCCGCCCCTTGATTTCGATGGGAGGTGATGTAAAAGAAGTTCTCAATAACAGGAATGGATTCACGTATCTCCATAGTTCGTACAATAATCCACTTAGTCAGTTGATCAAGCACGATAATCGCAGCAGCAATCAAATAGAATATGTACATAACCGGCCTCCATTATTATTTTCCTTTGTTATTGTATCATAAAATGAAAGGAAGCGGAGAGACCAGGGTCACATGTCTTCACTCAGACTAGCTCGGCATTCATCAGGCCCATGTTTTGTCTACAATTAGTTTAATAACCTCAGGGAAAAATTATTGACTTATGGTGCCTAACGTGGTTAACTAATCATAGAATTCCAAAGGGGAGTAGCTTTAACAGTAACTGTCGTCATTACAGAGTGGGTAAAATCATTCTCGGCATTACTGGCAACTACGGTATTGTTAGCAAGACCTTTGACCATGTTGAATGGTGAAAGGTCTTGTTTTTTGTGGTCTATACCAGTTCAACTTGGAAATGCATTCATCTTATATTGTCGTCTTGAAAGGAGAAATCAACATGGAATCAATCTGGCTGGAATATGGCTGGACCTTACTGGTGTTAATTGGTCTGGAGGGTATCTTATCTGCTGATAACGCCCTTGTGCTTGCGGTGATCGCCAAGCACTTACCAGAAAATGAGAAAAAACGTGCGATCGACTATGGTATTCTTATGGCCTTTATTTTCCGATTCGCTGCCATCTTCCTAATCTCATTTTTGGCAGGTGTCTGGCAAGTTCAGGCAATTGGAGCAGCTTACCTTATCTACCTCGGTGTCAAACACGTATATGCTACATTTTTCGTTAAGAAAAATGAAGGTGAAGAAAGTGAGGAAGATAAAGCTGGAGCCGGTTTCTGGCCTACTGTAGCAAAAATCGGGATTGCCGATGTGGCTTTTGCGATCGATTCTATCCTGGCAGCCGTGGCCCTTGCCGTAACATTACCAGCTACACCACTTCCCCAGTTTGGAGGAATGGATGGCGGTAAATATGCGGTAATCGTCATCGCCACGATCGCAGGACTGGTACTTATTAAATTTGCAGCCAACTGGTTTGTACAACTTCTTGAAAAACGTCCTGGCTTAGAGACAGCAGCCTATTTGATCGTGACATGGGTAGGTGTGAAACTAGCTATTATTACACTGTCCCACCACAATGTCGGCATACTGCCAGAAACATTTGCTCACAGCACAATTTGGACAATTATTTTCTGGACCGTACTACTTACCATCGCAATCGGCGGCTGGTTCCTTTCTGATAAGAGCAAGTCACAGAAAGAGTATTCTAATTCTAATTAGAAGTCATTTCATTAAAACTTATGCAAAAGCCCTAACTTCTGAATCAGAGGTTAGGGCTTTTTAGTATCGTTCGGTCTAGTGAAATTGACACTATGGATTTGATCTGGGGGCCGGGTAGCTCGTTCGGACTTAGCACATGAGGGTTCGACCCTGGCGTGCGGAGGTTCGGACCTAGCTCACGGAGGCTCGACCCTAGCGCGTGGAGGTTCGGACTTAGCTCGCAGGGGCTCGACCCTGGCGCGCGGGGGTTCGGACCTAGCGCATGAGAGTTCGCCCCTAACACACGGAGGTTCGGCCTTAACACACGGGGATTCGGCTCTAGCGATCAGTTATTCTACCCAATGGCCAGAGTCTGCCCCCTTCACACAAAAAAATGTGCCGCCCCATCAACGAGAGCGGCACACTTTATTTACACTTCGTAATGTTCTTTCACAACGGTTGCACAACGCACACACAATTCTGGATGATTCTGATCTTTTCCAATATCATCAGAGGATACCCAGCAGCGCTCACATTTTTCCCCGTCATGCTTCACAACTTCTACGTCCACATGCTCATAAGATTGAGCTTCTTTTGCCTCCGTCGCAACGGTTGCGTCCGATACAATCAGAAGCTGATGGAGGTGCTCAATGCTCGTAAGGACTTCACGGGTTTTGTCATCCTTAGGTATCAGAGTCACACGAGCCTCAAGTGATTTTCCGATCACTTTTTCATTACGAGCGACTTCAAGTGCTTTTAACACGTCATCGCGTACTTCCATGAAGTGATCCCATTTCTCAACGAGTGACGCATCGACAGGATCATTGGCTTCCGGCATATCCGTCAGCTGGACACTAGCTGCATCTGCTCCTAGAATAAAGCGCCAAGTCTCATCAGCCGTATGCGGGATAATCGGTGACATCAGCTTCACGAGAGAAGTTAAAATCTTATAATAAACCGTCTGGATGCTGCGACGGTAAGGATGATTTTTCGCTTCAATATACAGAATATCTTTAGCAAAGTCTAAATAGAATGAACTTAGATCAATGGTACAGAAATTGTGTACCTTGTTATAAACTACCGAAAACTCGTAGTCATCATATGCATGGCGAACGTCATCTACAAGCGTATGGAGACGATGCAGCATATATTGATCCACTTCCTGGAGCTTCTCGTCGCTAACCATGTCTGTGGTTGGATCAAAATCGTGCAGATTACCGAGTAAAAAGCGGAAGGTATTACGAACTTTACGGTAAACTTCAGCTACTTGTTTTAAAATTTTATCAGAAATTCTCACATCAGCTTGATAATCCGCAGAGGCAACCCAAAGACGAATAATATCAGCACCAAGCTGTTTCATCACTTTGTCAGGAATGATGACATTTCCAAGCGACTTACTCATCTTGCGTCCATTTCCATCAAGAGCAAATCCATGACTCAGGATACCTTTGAACGGTGCCTTTCCTGTAACTGCAACAGAGGTCGATAACGAAGAGTTAAACCAGCCTCTGTATTGGTCGGATCCTTCGAGATAAAGATCAGCAGGGCGATTCAGCTCTTCCCTTTGATGCAGGACACCTTGATGGGAAGATCCAGAATCAAACCATACGTCCATAATATCCGTCTCTTTCGTAAACTCACCATTTGGACTATATTCTGACGTAAATCCTTCAGGAAGCAAGTCTTTCGCTTCACGCTCAAACCAGACATTAGAACCGTGTTCACGGAACAGCTCAGATACGTGAGTAATTGTCTCATCTGTAATAATAGGTGTGCCATTTTCAGCATAGAAGACAGGGATCGGCACGCCCCACGTGCGCTGACGGGAAATACACCAGTCCTGACGGTCGCGAACCATATTATACAAACGGGTTTCTCCCCATTTAGGCGTCCATTTTACCTGATTGATTTCCTCCAATAGTTCTTCACGGAAATCTTTAATTGAAGCAAACCATTGATCCGTAGCCCGGAAAATAGTCGGCTTCTTCGTACGCCAATCGTGCGGATAGGAGTGTGTAATAAATTCAAGGCTTAACAAGGCACCTGATTCTTTCAGCTCATCCGTGATCGGTTTGTTAGCTTTATCATAGAACATTCCTTCATACCCCGGAGCTTCCTCTGTGAAGACACCTTTATGATCGACAGGGCAAAGCACATCAAGACCATACTGCTGCCCTACCCAGAAGTCATCTTCCCCGTGACCTGGGGCAGTGTGCACACATCCCGTACCACCGTCGACGGTAACGTGGTCCCCTAGAACGACTAGTGATTCACGATCATACAATGGATGTTTGGCGGTTATACGATCCGCTTCTTTTCCTTTGAAAATCTGTTTCACTTCATAATCTGTCCACTCAAGCTTTTCAGCTACTGTGTCTAGCAAATCGCGAGCAATGATAAATTTATTTTGACCGACTTGAACGACTGCGTAATCATAGCCCGGATTTAAAGCAATCCCTAAGTTAGACGGAATCGTCCAAGGCGTTGTCGTCCAGATGATAAACTTTTCATCGCCTTCCAGTAGTCCTTTACCATCTTTAACGTCAAACGCTACATAAATAGATGGAGAACGCTTATCCTGATATTCAATTTCTGCTTCAGCTAAAGCAGATTCAGAAGATGGAGACCAGAAAACTGGCTTAAGACCTTTATAAATATATCCTTTCTTAGCCATGTCGCCGAATACCTTAATTTGTTCGGCCTCATAATCTTTATTTAATGTAATATAAGGGTTATCCCAGTCACCGCGAACACCCATACGTTTAAATTCTTTTCGCTGACTGTCAAGCTGACCTAGAGCATACTCGGCACAGCGCTCACGGAATTCCGCAACAGACATTTTTTTGCGATCTACCTTTTTCTTAGCTAACGCTGATTCGATTGGCAACCCGTGCGTATCCCAGCCAGGAACGTATGGAGCATGGTAGCCGGCCATGGATTTATATCGTACAATAAAATCTTTTAGTGACTTATTTAACGCATGCCCCATGTGCAGGCTTCCGTTGGCGTAGGGAGGTCCATCATGCAGCACGAACAACGGACGTCCCTCTGTTCGTTTTTGGACTTCCTGATAAATATTTAATTCTTCCCACGTTTTCTGCATTTCCGGTTCACGATTCGGTAAATTGCCTCGCATCGGAAATTCTGTTTTAGGCATCAGCAATGTTTCTTTGTAATTCATAGATGCTCCTCCTTCGTTTTCATAGAACTAAATCGCAAGCTGCCTGGGTGCCGGGAAACGGGCTACCCAACTTCGCTTGCCAGCAAAATGATCCTGCCTTTAAATGGATATCTAATGACGATAAAAAAGCCTTCTCATCCCTAATAAAGGGACGAGAAGGCTCGCGTTACCACCCTAATCAATCAGCTGGAACGCAGCTGATTCACTTGTCTTATTCGTATCGTGAATGACTCGACTACATCTACTGCTACAAGGTTCGACGTAGTAACTCAAGGGGGATTTTCCAACAGAGGCAAGCTTCGGTCTTCCACCATCACCGAATCGCTTCAAGAGTCCCTGCATCCCTGACGTACTTTCCCTATCATCGTTTGATTCATATTCAATTATCCCGGCCAAATAGACATGGGAGTTTCACTTTATGCTTATGCATTATATGTAATCCCGTTCAAGAAGTCAAGTGTTATTTATTTGCCAGCTCTTCTTTTAAGTCAATTTCTTCATCAAATTCAGTTTCAAAGAGATGATCCCAGTCATCATTATCAATCATATCCACTTGTGCTTCAACGAGCATGCGCAGCCTCATCTTAAACACTTTAGCTTGTTTCTTCATTTCTTCAACTTCTACTGAAATTCTTCTGGATTTCTCTAAAGCCTCATTAATAATCCGGTCTGCATTTTTTTCTGCTTCGCGTACGATAAGTTTAGATTCTTTCGTCGCGCTATTTTTAACTTCTTCCGCGGTTTCCTGCGCAACAAGAATGGATTTATTCAGCGTGGTTTCAATTGTGTTGAAGTGACCTAGACGTTCATTCATCTGTTCGACTTCACGTTCGAGTTCTTTCTTCTTACGAATGACGATTTCATAATCTTTGATGACTTGATCTAGAAATTCATTGACTTCATCCTCATCATATCCCCTGAACCCGCGTGTAAATTCTTTATTGTGAATATCAAGTGGTGTTAAAGGCACACCGGCCACCTCCCTATAAGTTCGATACAAATAGCACTAGTTACTTCTTTCGACAGTCATTCGTGTAATTCCTCTAAATTCATCCAATTAATTTAGAAATCGTCACACGATATTTTTCTTTCTTCGTCATGCCATTAATTTGGTCTACTCTGCTTCTTCCGCTTCCCCGGACAGAAAGGAGATCTCCTGCTTCTATAAGAAAGGATGGGCTTTCTACTATTTTAAAATTGACCTTCACATGCCCCGCCTCAATATACATTGCTGCCTTTTTTCGAGATACGCCGTATATTTCTTTTACAACGACATCTAGCCTTAATGAGCTTAACGTAGCGTCTTTCGACTGCCACACGTCGTTACTTTCCATCAACGAGTTAAGCGGCTTTGGCTCGAAGCTTACTTTTGCTTTTTTCACGCCGGTAAAATTCATACATATGTATTCACTGATTTCGGAAGCTGCCACAATGTGAATCCATCCATTTTGAACAATAAGGTCACCGAGTTTTTCCCTGCGAATGCCTAGTGACATAAACGCCCCAAGTACATCCCGGTGCTCAAGTGTCATAAACTTATCAGGATAACTTGCTTCCAACAGCACAACTTGGAAGTCCTGGTCATTAATGACTTCATATTCAGGAGCTATAATCGCTCGTTTTCTCTCACTGGCTTCTGATCCGCCGTATAAGCTCCATTGCAGCACAGGATTATTTCCCATAACTGCACTTACGATCTGTTGTTCCCGGGGGTTTAGAAAATCACTTTCTTTTCGTTCATAGCGCATCTCCACATCATTCTCCCAGGAGATCACTTGATCGATAAATGGACGCTCATCTTCTCTGAAATGCTGATAGATTTCCATAAAATCACCACCGTTTACGACAAAAAGAACAGATGAGAGGCTGGCTGCTTTCGGCTAGCATCTAACCTGTTCCGATTCGGTTATTAATAAAAAATCATATTAAACAAAACTTGAAGACCTTGCCCTGCAAATCGCAAGACAAAAATGGCTACAAGAGGAGATAAATCAATCATTCCTAGCGGCGGAATGATCTTTCGAAACGGCTCTAGAAATGGTTCGCACATTTTACTGAGAATCTCGCCAAAACTTGACTCTCTTGCACCTGGGAACCAAGACAAAAGAATGTAAATAATTAAGAGCCAACTATAAATATTAATCGCAAAAAGTAAAACATTGAACAACTGGACCATCATTTACCACCTTCTACTCATATCTTCTTCTTCACCCATCAGCATTTCTGTAATCGAACCAGAAATTTCCACATTATCCGGTGTACATAGAAATGTTTGGGTACCAAGCTTTTGAATGTCTCCACCTATAGCATAAACGGTACCACTGAGAAAATCCACAATTCGCTTCGCTTGGTGATGGTCTACTCGCTGCAAATTAATAACCACTGCTTTTCGATTCACAAGCTGGTCAGCTATTTCCTGCGCCTCGTTATATGCTTTAGGTTCACTTAAAACCATTTTAGAGGAAGACTTGGCACTCTTCAGGCTCACAACATTTTGATGTTCCTGTCTTTGCCTGTTTCTTTGCATAGGTGTTATTTCTTCTTCCTCTGCTTCACTATCCATTCTATCTTCGTCGACGTATTCATATTCATCTTCCAGTGTAAAAAAAGATTTGAATTTATTTTTCATGCTCATTCTGATCACCTCAGATATTTTTTATTATCCAACTAAACTGGATCCGACCCGGATGTGGGTAGCTCCCTCTTCAATGGCAATCTGGTAATCATTACTCATTCCCATGGACAGCCATTCGCAAGGAGCATGGGCCAGATGCTTGTCCCTAACCTGGTCACGTAAAGCACGTAGTTTTCTAAAAACGGCTCTTAATTCCTCTTCTGCCTCAACATGCGGCGCCATAGTCATTAGTCCGACAATCTTAACTTTTTCATATGCTTTCATGGCCTCAATGAAGGAGCCCACTTCCTCCGGGGGGAGGCCATGTTTCGATTCTTCTCCACTGACATTAACTTGTACAAAACAAGAAACAGGGTCTTCAGCCCGCTTATTAATTTCTTTTGCGAGGGACCGGCGATCCAAAGAGTGAAGCATATCAATTTGGTGGATTACATCCTTCACCTTACGCGATTGCAGTGAACCGATAAAATGCCACTTCGCCTGATTTCCAATACTCTCATATTTTTCAAGGAAGCCTTCTTTCCTGTTCTCACCGAGATTTGTTACCCCAGCTTCCAATGCTTCTTTTGTCCTTTCGATCGATACGTACTTCGTTACAGCAATGATCGTAATCTCATCACGATTACGATTACTTCTCTTGCACGCTTGCTCAATCGTTTCTTCCATTTGTGTTAAGTTGTCTGCTACAGTCATGTATGTATCGCTGCTCCTTTCACATTTACTTAAAGACCAATATAAGCCAGCATTCTCCCCGTTTTCCCATGGTCACGCCGATGAGAATAGAATAGCTCATCTTCCTCATACGTACATAAATTCGTCTTATAAATGTGGGATTCGCGCAAACCTGCATCAAGCGCCGTTTGTCTGTTTAATTCTTTTAAGTCTAACAAATATTTATCAGATCCCTTAGGAATGGACACTTTCTTCTTATAAGCTTCGGGAATGTGACGAATAACATGGTGGTCGACTTCATAATTTCGTTCACCAATGGAAGGTCCAATAACCATCCTCATGTTCTCGGCAGAAGCCCCCTGGCTTGTTAAAGCATTAACCATGCGCTCAGTCATATCGTGCACAGTACCTTTCCAGCCTGCATGGGCGATCCCTATCCATTCTGCTTCCGGGTCGATGAAAAGAAGAGGAACACAATCCGCATAGAAGGCGGTAAGAAGAAGATCTTTTTGATTGGTAATCAATCCATCTACATCAGCTATCGTCTGTTCTTTAGCAAATGCTCCTCTTCCTGCATCTTCCTGTTTGACAACGTGTATACCCGTTCCATGAACTTGTTGGCCCATCACCCATTGGGCTAATGGAATTCCCAGATCATTTGCAAGTTCTTTGCGATTCCGTAACACGTCAGCTTCTGCATCGCCGACATGTAATCCCATATTTAATGAATCGTATGGCATTTCACTATACCCGTTCTGTCTCGTCGTTATTCCTGCTTTTACGCCATATTCTTCTAAACACGATAAATGTCTCATCGCCTGGTGTTTGAAAGGCTCGGTCATAATACCACCTCAATTTCCCTCCATTTTACCACATTATTCATGCTTTTTCCTATATCATTCGTAAGTCATTCGTGAGAATTTGACTTTTGTTGACTCTTAACTCCACTATAACTGGATTTTTTCACTAAAATAACGTCGGCCCCAATGTTTACAATTTGCGTCCAGGGGATGACGATTTCCTCGTCTTTGCCGAACAGCCCCATCGCTTTTCCTTTTAAGGTAATGACTAAGCCTTGCAGCTGGCCGCGTTGAGTATCGATGTCTAAATCTGATATATAGCCAAGGCGTTCCCCTGTTTCCATCGCAATAACATCTTTCATTTGCAGTTCAGAAATTTTCATTACTTCACCACTCCTTTCTAGAGTGTATGCACAAGATCGGCAACTCTTTCTTTACAAAAAGAAAACACCGCTGCAAATTCCTTGCAAACGGTGTTTTCTCTATTGAAACATAGATGAATTCATTTCCTTTATGGCCGCTTTCTCCAGCCTTGAAACTTGTGCTTGTGAAATACCGATTTCATCAGCAACTTCCATTTGAGTTTTCCCTTGAAAAAATCGTTTCGTTAGAATCATCTTTTCGCGGTCATTCAGCTTTTTCATACCTTCCCTTAAAGATAACTCGTCCACCCAGTTAGAATCTTTTTCACGATCATCCTTTAATTGATCGACAACAAAAATCGGGTCTCCGCCATCATTATAAATCGGTTCAAACAAGGAAACAGGATCTTGGATCGCATCCATCGCAAAGACAACATCCTCATGGGGCACACCCATTTTATCAGCGATTTCATGAGGGGCTGGATCCTTCGATGTTTCACCTATCATTTTCTCACGCATCTGCAGCGCTTTGTAGGCTGTATCCCGAAGTGAACGGGAAACGCGAATGGGGTTATTATCCCGCAAGTAACGGCGAATTTCCCCAATGATCATCGGAACGGCATAGGTGGAAAATTTCACATTGTGACTGAGATCAAAGTTATCAATCGATTTCATCAATCCAATACAGCCAACCTGGAACAAATCATCCCCGTATTCGCCGCGATTGTTAAACCTCTGAATGACTGATAAAACTAGGCGTAAGTTTCCATTGACAAGCTCTTCCCGAGCACTGTCATCTCCACTTTGCATTCGTTTAAATAGGGCCCGCATTTCTTTATTTTTAAGTACAGGAAGCTTTGATGTATCTACACCACATATTTCTACTTTATGACGTGTCAATGTAAGACCCTCCCAAGAAGCTTTAATCAGTTCTCAGTATCTCCTTGGGAGGAAAATTTATGCACGACTCCACGTAAGAATATCTATACCATTTTATCAAATTCACGTTGCAAGCGGCGGATGATTTTCTTCTCAAGCCTTGATATATAGGATTGAGAGATGCCCATCATATCTGCAACATCTTTTTGAGTTTTTTCTTTTTTTCCAATCAATCCAAACCGCAATTCCATAATCTCTTTCTCACGATCATTTAATTGTTTGAGAGCTGATTTAAGTAATGTTTTATCAATCTTTTTCTCAATGCCTCTTGTAATTAAATCTTCATCCGTGCCAAGGATGTCAGACAAGAGTAATTCATTTCCGTCCCAATCCACATTCAATGGTTCATCAAAAGAAACCTCGGTCTTTAGCTTGTTGCTTTTACGCAAGTGCATGAGAATTTCATTTTCAATACATCTTGATGCGTACGTTGCCAGTTTAATCTTCTTCTCCGGATCAAACGTATTCACAGCTTTAATGAGTCCGATCGTACCGATACTAATTAAATCTTCGATGTTCAGCCCCGTGTTCTCAAATTTCCGAGCAATATAGACAACGAGACGCAGGTTACGTTCAATCAGCATAGCCCGCGCTGCCTTATCTCCTTTAGGCAGCCGTTCTAATAATTCCCGCTCTTCCTCTCGAGATAAAGGCGGAGGCAATGCCTCACTCCCGCCAATGTAGTAGATTTCACTTTGCTTAATACCGAGTTTTATTAATAACTTATAAATCCATAATTTAAGTTTAAATTTCCACTTCATGAAAACTCTCCCTTCGCTAAGCCGTAATTCCCTTTAATGAAGCATGAGGATGAATTAAAATCTGGTACATTTGGTCATGTGTTAAGTCATGATGCTGAACGCCCAGAAGTGGTTGATCTACCTTTAATTGACCTTCATCAGTATGAATGGTAATCGACTCGACAAAGAACGTAACCATCAACTGCCCAAGCGACCCTGCTCCCTGATACGGTACAACACGGACCGCTGATTGTACTGCAGGTGACAATTCTTCTAAGTGCTCCAATACTTCGTCTGTCTTTACGTACTCTAAATCCTGTTCGGGCAAAAGCTGCTTCCACACATGGAGGTCAGCTAAGAAAACCATTTTCTTGCTGATCGGATCAATCAGCTGGTTTCCACTATCCACTAACCCGGTACAATCTGCCTGTTTTCCATCAAAGCTGACCGTGACATTATACAAATCCTCTGTCTTCATTTTGTGAGCTTGCACTTGTTCCATGCGCCATTTCGTAAACAACCACGATAACGGAAAGCCGACACACACAAGTACCCAGCTGACAGGATCTCCATATCCAGAAGAAAAGGTGATCATACTGCTCCCATCAAATTCAATTCGACTATTTAAAAAAAAGTGAATCCCAAGTAATGCACCTCCAATCGCAAACGTTACAAAATAGAACGTCAGCCATTGGATGAAAAATGATTGAATAGACTTAAAAGAAAATGCCATATAGATAATGATAAGCGAAAAAAATAACTTCCCTAACGCTGAAGTTAACCAAATATGAGGCATATACACCGTAATAGGAACGATGCAGGAAGCAAACAAAGCTGCTGCGGCTAAACGTTTATTAGTCGTTTTCGCCCGAGTTAATCCTTGCGTTAAGTATAGAATCATCCCGTCCATGAAAATATTCAATGTCCAAACAGCATCAAGGTAAATCCTCCCCTCTCCTCTCTATTGATTTATAAATTAGTATAAAGCCTGTCTATGTAAAAAGTCTGTCACATTTTGATTTGATTCAAAGCTAGTTTTGTTAGTTTCTGTCTAGTAATTTTTGGGGAATCTCAAAAATGATTATGGAGGAAAACTGCAAGGTTAAGTACATAGTAATTTTATTATGTAGACTAAATTGTAGTTAGTTAAATCAATTTCATAATTTAAGTCACATGTTCTCCAAGGGATTAAATATGTATAAAGAAATACCTCCTATAAGTCTAGTCAAATATTTGAAATCATTTTTATTAGGTGAAGGGCAGCAATCTGGAAGACCCAGTCTCGAGATATATTTCCGTTGCCTTTCCCCGAACTTCCTTTACCCGCTGAGCCTCCTCGGACTCCGTCCTCTGAGGTCTCACCTGTCATGTTCATCCCACAGGAGTCTCGCAATTTCCCGAACCTCCTTGTGTTTAAAGAAGAACGGAAACACTCCAGGTTCAAGATACCCACGATAAAATAACTTCTTATGAGATAGATGAAAATCTCTCTGTGACGCGGTTATTATGCCATATCATAACGGGTGAAACTCTCTGAGAACTATACGAATCTGTGATGTCCGCCAGAATTGATTAATTACTCCTTGCGCTGAACGCACCCAAACTTATATAAACTTAACTGCTATAAAATAGATCTCTGCACATAAAAAAATATCGCTGCCCCTCTAGGGACAGCGATATTCTCACACTTATTTATCTACGGCGATTACGGTTACGTAAAAACGTTGGAATATCAAGTGTATCTTCTTCTTGCGGAGCTTGTTTAGGCGGCACTTGATGAGAAGCCTCTCGACGTGATTGCGGCTGTTCTTCACGTACACGCTCTTGAGGTGTCGGCTTCGATTGATTCATCATATTACCGCGCGGTCTCTTTTGAGCTTCTGCAATTTGAGCCTCATCAAATCCAGTCGCGATAACAGTTACGACGATCTCATCTTTCAAGTTCTCGTTGATAACGGAACCAAAGATAACATTTACTTCCTGATCTGCTGCCGACGTAACAATATCAGCTGCCTCCTGGACTTCATAAAGACTTAAATTCGCTCCACCACTAATGTTCATGAGAACCCCGTGTGCTCCATCAATAGACGTTTCAAGCAACGGTGAGGAGATTGCTTTTTTGGCAGCTTCTGCCGCCCGGCTTTCTCCTGTAGCAATACCAATCCCCATCAATGCTGAACCTTTATCAACCATGATGGTTTTGACGTCTGCAAAGTCAACGTTAATTAAACCAGGTACTGCGATCAAATCTGAAATACCTTGAACACCCTGGCGAAGCACGTTGTCGGCTTCACGGAAAGCTTCAAGCATCGGTGTATTTTTATCAACGATCTCAAGCAGGCGGTCATTCGGGATAACAATTAACGTATCTACACTGCCTTTTAAGCCTTCAATTCCACCTGTTGCCTGAGTTGAACGTTTGCGGCCTTCGAACGTAAACGGACGGGTAACAACACCGACAGTTAAAGCTCCAAGTTCTTTAGCTACTTGAGCAATAACAGGAGCTGCACCTGTACCTGTGCCTCCACCCATTCCGGCTGTAACGAAGACCATATCGGCTCCTTGCAACGCTTCTTCTAACTGTTCTTTACTTTCTTCAGCTGCTTTGCGACCCACTTCTGGATTCGCTCCAGCACCAAGTCCGCGCGTCAGTTTGCCGCCAATCTGCATTTTTACTTCAGCTTTCGATAGATTCAACGCCTGAGCATCTGTGTTCACAGCAATAAATTCTACACCTTGAACTCCATGCTCGATCATTCGGTTAACGGCATTACTTCCACCGCCACCGACCCCAATCACTTTAATTGTTGCTAGCGAATCCATGCTCGTATCAAACTCTAACATCTTCCGTTCCTCCTAATACACAAGATTACAAGATTTACTATGTCGAACGTTACCCATAAATATTTTCTTGTTACTTTAATCAAAGAAATACTTTAATAGGTTCTGGAACCCTGATTCCTTTTTCTTCTTCTTAGGCTCTTCAGTTTCTTCTTCTTTTGTCTGCTTTGCCACCCGCTTCTGTTTTTTAGGAGCAGGCTGCTCAAAATCCATAGAGACAGATGGAAACATCTCTTTCCCTTGTATTTTCGCATTACGATAAGCGAATTGCAATATCCCAACACCACTTGTGTACTGTGGCTCGCGAACACCAATGTAATCAGGGATGGCTAGACGGATATTTGAGTTGAACACATCTTGAGCCAACTCCAGTACGCCAGGCATATTCATCGCGCCGCCGGTAAGCACAAAGCCCCCCGGTAGTTCCCGTACACCCATACGCTGCAATTCCTGGGCAGCAAAAACAAGGATCTCTTCCAGTCTTGCTTCAATCATATCAGAGATTTGCAATTGATTGAATGATTGTTCGCGATTACTCCCAATAATTGTGACAGAAAATGTTTCCTCTTCGTTCGCATCATCAAAAAAAGCATGCCCATGATCGATTTTAATTTTTTCAGCTTCCTGTGTAGAAGTTCTTAAACCAACGGACAAGTCTTTCGTTAAATTATCTCCACCATAAGGAATCATACTTGTGCCTCTTAAATGCCCTTCATCAAAAATAGATATAGTCGTTGATCCACCACCTACATCGACAAGAGCCACTCCGAGATTTGTTTCATCTTCAGAAAGTGCCACCGTACCGGTTGCAAGTGGCTGCAAACAAACATCGAGCACTTCTAACCCGGCTCGTTCCACACATTTCAATGTATTATGTAAAACGGTTTTCGCGCATGTAATAATCATGCCTTCCATTTCAAGACGAACTCCGATCATCCCGCGAGGGTCCGTGATTTCATCCTGGCCATCCACAATAAATTGTTGTGGAATTACATCAATAATTTCCCGTTCAGGAGGAATTGAAACCACCTGTGCTGCATCTATTACTCTCGTAATATCTTCATTCCCAATTTCACGCGTTTCACTAGAAACAGCTACGACCCCATGGCAGGGCTGCAGTTGAATATGATTGCCGTTAACACCGACTACTACACGATCTATTTTCATATCTACCATTCGCTCTGCTTGTTCTACAGCAGATTTAATCGAATGTACGGTTTGGTCAATATCTACAATAGCGCCTTTTTTCATGCCATTTGATTTGGATGATCCAACGCCAATTATATTAAGGGAATCATTCATAATTTCTCCAATAATAACTTTAATTCGACTCGTTCCTATATCTAAACTCACTAATATTTCATTTTGGTTCACCAGTGACGCACCTCCTATTACAAGCCATATAAGTACTAAAATCATATCGAATTTACAGATAAAAAACAATCGTTGCAATAAAAACGTAAATGAATTGATAAATTGAGTAATGAAATTAACGGCTGAATAGAAAATATTGTATAATTATTATTTTCCACACCACTTCAAGAATTCCTTTTATTTTTGCCTCATTTTTTCAATTTTACGTGTGATAAGCCGTTGGTCAATCACTTGTCTCCTAATTACAGCGATATTCTGGAATAAACGTACCCCAAAAGCGAATACTGCCGCAAGGTACAGGTCTATCCCCAGTTGTACACCTACAAAGGCGAGCAACGCCGCTAGAGCAACATTTGAAAAAAAGCCAGTTACGAATACGGTCTCATTAAATGTTTTCTCCAAACTGGCCCGTACCCCTCCTAATAGTGTATCAAATGCAGCTAAAACAGCAATAGACAGATAATCCTTATCCTCCTCAGGTATACGAAGGTTCGTCATCAAACCAACCGCAACCCCGATAATCAAAAACAGTACAGGGAGCCACATTCTATTCACTTGTCTCCCCCATTTCCCCTTTTTGTAACACTTCCAAATGTAAAGGATCTTCATATTCCGGCAGAGTGATGTTGGTCTTAATACTAACTTTCAGTTCGAGATTTTCAATGGCAAAGTACTCTTTTGACTGACTCACTTCCATATAGTCTGACAGCTTTTCAGGATTAGAGGAGAGGGCATAAATGGTTACGGGCAGCGGAGGTAAAGGGCGATTGTTTATATAAGTATAACCGTTCACACCTCTCACTGGTGATAAATTAGTAACCCGTTCGTTCCCTATCGCTATTTCTGATGCTCCAAACTTGTTTAAATCATTAATCAGACGAGTCAGGAGCTCTGGAGAAATGGATGGGTAACTTTGCACTTCATCTGTCTCCACAAAGATAGGCCCTACCTCAATCACAATTCCTGAACCTGTTTGCTGAGTCAGCCCGAGGTTTCTTTCGAGTTTATTAATGGAAGATTTCAGTGTTTCGATTTGCTCTTGTTGGCTTTGCTCCTGATACTTCTCGATCGTACGGTCCGCGTCAGCAATTTTCTCCAACAGGTCCTGCTGTTGGGTTTGCTGCCTATCCAATGCCTCTCTTATTTCCCATACGTCCCTCGTGTCTCGTTTAACAGGTCCAGCTTGGGTCGTTTGATATTGAATCGCAATCATAAATCCAATTACTAGAAAGATAACTGAAATCACCCATGTTGTACGTTTGCTCATGCCTTTCACCCTTCAGATGTAACTCTAGCTTTCATTCTGATTTCGTTTTCTTCTGTCATTTCAACATCAACATGCTCACTCTCTAATTGATCTACTACCCCGCGTGTTAAATCTAGACTTGAATAGAGAACATTGGTGTCTCCGATCGCGGAAATCACAAAGGGAGCGGCATGTTGGACACCATCTACTGTAATGACAGGACCGGTACAGGAGATGTAGCTATCACTAAAATAACGTTGGCCATTGATAGATACCGCCTTAGCTCCTGCACTCAGCAGCTCGTTAATCACAAGGTGTACATGGCTTTCATGGACCATATAGTTATTAATATTGCCGGCCTCGGGGGTATATTTGGCGTCACGCAGCGTAATGGTCACACCTGGCCCTTTGACGGGTAACTCGCCTGCCAATAACTGGAGCTCCTGCTTTTCATCCACATAATCTGAAACCATTTGTTCAGACTGTGCCAACTGACGTTCGAACTCCTGGATTTCTTTACGCTTACTTCTTAATTCTTCTTTCAGCTGTTTATTCCTTTTCTCAATTTTTAACAACTGCTGCTGATAGTAGTATTCTTTTTCCCATTGGGTGTCATTTAACTGAACCATTTCCGGTTCCGCTTTCGTTTGCTGGTAGCTGTAGGCAACTAGAAAACCTGAGCTGAGTAACACGAGAGAAAGGATAAAGGTTCTTCCTTTATGACTCATCCTCATTCTCCTCGGCCGCATTCCCTTCCGTGTCATCTTCTTTCTTCTTTGAGTCCGGATAGGCTTCGAAATAGGCTCCTACATCAATATGTACGATTCCTTCTTGATCCTCGCTCAGCTGAGAGACAATGGAAGGGTAAGCTGGCATTTTACTGGAAAAAGTTCGTATTGAAGCCTGTACTTCATACCCGTCATTCATGTAAAGCGTGATCAGATAAGGGTTGTCCTCTTTAGGCGTCCAGTGAATTTCAGAAATTAAACTGGCAATACTGTTTGGCAGCTCCTTGAGTTCTTTAGACATTTCCTTTAAATATGTGGCTTTTGTAAACCCTTTTAAAACGGGCGCGTCCCCGCCAGGGATGGCCATTTGCACATCTAGCTTTGTGCCATTTTCTAAAATAGGCTGAAACTTGCCATCCACCTGCACATATCCAATTCTTTCCGCTTCTTCTACCTCGATGCGGATCGTGCTTGGTAAATTTCTCTTCACTTCCACATCAATAATTTGATTATGGGATGAGATGTTTGCTTCTATGTCAGCTGGGTCGACTTTCCAAAAGTTCGTAGTATCGGTTATCTCTGACATGTCTTTTATTTGCTCGCTGCTGACATAATTCTCCCCTTCGACCTCAATGTTGCGCACATGACTGAGAGGAGACTGTAAATAGACAACAATCGCGATTAACAGAAATAATACGGACAAATATTGAACTAACCTTCTATTCGCTTTTTTCTTTCTAACTTGTTTTAATTTAGGAATTCGATCCTCTATGGAAACAACTTTCTTTTTTTCTTCCATAATCAGCATGTCTCCTTGTTGCCAGATGTAAAAGCTTCATCACAGCAAACTTCTAACTTTTTCAATCAATTAATATGAACTGATTAGGCTCATGGTACCCCCCATTATATCACATATACCCATGCGAATTAGGAACTAGTTTGCAATTTAATACTTGTTTTTTCAAGCCCTCTTTCATGTAAAATAACAAGATATTATACCCAGTCAATAAGTCCACATAAAAAAAGGGATTGGGATACAAAACTGAACTAAACATAAAATAATCCGAACTATTCAGTTCGGAATTACTTATGTAGCCAAGAAAGGATTTCTACCATCGCTCCGTCAAAACACTTCGCTTTCCGCGGGCACGGCCTCAGATTCCTCGAAAAGCAAGGAACGCTTTCCTGCGGGATCTTCGACTCGCGCTGTTCCCGCAGGAGTCTTCGTATTTTGACTACGCTAATGATCTGCGTTTTTACTATTCAATTTTTCATCGTCGTTCTTTGACATCATTGTTTTACTTATGCCCTAGCCTCTTGTTGAAAATTAGCACGGTCACCTATTTCGTTGAATAGCGGCTGACGCTTAACAATAAGCCAAGTGCAGCGAGAGTTAAAGTTAAAGAAGACCCTCCATAACTTACGAGCGGAAGAGTGATTCCTGTTACTGGAATTAACCCCGTGACCACGCTGACATTAATCATCACTTGAATGGAGATCATCCCAACTATTCCAAGTGCCAGTAAACTGCCATATAAATCTGGTGCGTATAAGCTGGCACGAATTCCGCGCCACAATAAAATTAAAAATAAAAACAGCACCGCACTGCCGCCGAGAAACCCTAATTCTTCTGCTAACACAGAGAAAATGAAATCAGTTTGCGGTTCGGGCAGGTAGAAGAACTTCTGCATACTGTTGCCTAACCCCACTCCGAGCAGTCCTCCCGGTCCGATCGCATATAAGGATTGGATAATTTGAAAGCCGGTCCCAAGCGGATCTTCCCACGGATGCAAAAAGGCTGTAATCCGATCAATTCGGTACGGTGCCGAAGCAATCAAACCGACCATCCCCGCTGCCCCGGCGGCTGCGATCCACATAAAATGGCTTATTCTTGCACCAGCTGTAAACATCATAACGAGGCATGTGGTGACCATAACGACGCCTGTCCCTAAATCTGGCTGAAGCATAATCAAAGCAAAAGGAACGAGGATCAAAGCTAGTCCTGGAAGAAATCCTTCCTGAAACGAGACAATTTTCTTTTGCCTTAACGCTAAAAACTTGGCCAGAAAAATAATTAATCCAAGCTTCATGAACTCTGACGGCTGGATGCTGAACATTCCGATTCCAATCCAGCTTCGCGCTCCCCCGCGGACCATTCCAACTCCTGGAATTAACACGGCGACGAGAAAAACGAGACAGAGGATCGCGATCCATTTCGCATGTTTAAACCACATATGATAAGGAATCCGGGATAGGGCAACCATCGCAACCAAGCCTAAAATAGCAAACAATATTTGGCGCTTGGCATAATACCATGCATCATCAAATTTATATTCTGACCAGATGCTTGAAGAGCTGTAAACCATCACAATGCCAATAATTAAAATGCTAAGGATTGTACAAGTCAGCCATATGTCTGGCTTTTTTTCATTTCTGTCCATAAAAAAGCCCTACCTCCCATATGATTTGGAAAACAGGGCTTGTCAAGCTTGTCACATAAGCCCCTTACTTACAGCTTATGCACAGCTTGTTTAAACATATGACCTCTTTCTTCGAATGTACGATATTGATCCCAGCTGGCACAGGCCGGAGATAATAAAACTACATCCCCTTCATTCGTGAAACGATCAGCAGCACCTACAGCTTCGTCCATCGTTTCAACGATCTTTACATGCTCAACATTCGCCTGCTTTGCAGCCTCAGCCAGCTTGTCTTTTGTTTCCCCGAACACGACCATAGCTTTCACATGATTCAAATAAGGTATTAATGCATCAAAACCGTTACCCCGGTCAAGACCCCCTGCCAACAATACAGTCGGCTGTGTAAACGACCTTAATGCATAGGAAGTTGCTAAAATATTCGTAGCCTTTGAATCATTGTAAAATAAAACGCCTCGCTTTTTGGTCACATATTCTAACCGATGCGTCACGCCTGCAAAGCTTGTCAAAACAGTTTGAATTGCTTGGTTTGAAATTCCTCTTATTTTAACCGTCGCCACAGCTGCCAGGATATTTGCCAGGTTGTGTTCCCCCACCAAAACAATTTCACTGCGCTTCATGACTGTCTCTTCTTTAAAATAAATATACTCGTCATCTGCCCATGCTCCGTTCACTTTGTTCGTAATCGAGAAAGGAACTAGAGTGGAAGCTGCCTCCTGTAGAAAAGACAAAATTGCTTCATCATCCGCGTTATACACCAAGTAATCTTCTTCTGTCTGCATTCTCATGATATTCGCTTTGGCTTGAAAATAATGCTCCAGCGTATGGTGATAATCCAAATGAGCTTCGAATAAATTCAACCAGACAGCAATGTTCGGTTTAAAAGTCTCCACGCCCATCAGCTGAAAAGAGGAAAGTTCGATGACCATCGTCTCCTCTTCTGTTGTGGTACGAGCTACTTCAGAGGCTACTTCGCCAATATTTCCTGCAATGGATACAGGCTGTTGATCTGCTTGTAAAAAAGCATGAATCAGCGTTGTGGTCGTTGTTTTACCATTGGATCCAGTTACGCCTATTAAATCTCCCCGATGGAGCTGACCTGCCAGTTCAATTTCGGTGACGACTGAAATCCCTCGCTTTAGCCCTTCCTCTACAATCGGATTTTCATAGCGAATCCCTGGGTTTTTAACGATCAGGTCGATCCCATCAAGAAGATGGAGCGGGTGACCGCCTGTGATCACTTCTGCCCCCTTACTTTTGAGACGTTTCACCAGATCACTTTCTTCATCCGCTTTCAAATCATTGATCCGTACCGAAACTCCGCTGTCTAAAAGCAGTTCAGCCGCTGCAGTACCGCTTTTAGCAAGACCCAAGACTAATACATGCTTATAAGCAAATGATGAAAAACTTCTCATCCGAACATCACCTCAATATAAATCCCGAGTATTGCGAAAAGCAGCCCTACCGCCCAAAATGTGGTGACGACACGCCACTCTGACCATCCTTTCAATTCATAATGATGGTGCAGGGGGCTCATTTTAAATACTCGTTTACCCGTCGTTTTAAATGATATTACTTGAATAATGACTGATAAGGTTTCAATCACAAATACACCGCCGATGATGACGAGAAGCAATTCAAGTTTTGTCAAAATAGCAATAATGGCAATGGCTCCGCCTAAAGCAAGTGAGCCAGTATCGCCCATAAACACTTTGGCAGGGTGGGCGTTAAACACTAGAAAACCTAACAGTGCTCCCACAACAGCAATCGAAAAGATGGCGACGACTGTATCAGCTTCGCCATTCCACGCTAAAATACCAAATGCTCCAAAAGCGATTGCTGCAGTTCCGGCAAGAAGACCATCTAGTCCGTCTGTCAGATTGACAGCATTGGATCCACCAACAAGCATGAATAAAATTAATAGTCCATATCCCCAGCCCAATTCGAACTCAAAGGAAGTCCCAGGGAGTGTAATGTATGTGGGGAAATCATTTTGTACTAACATCCAATAGACGACGACGGCAATCACAATTTGCCCGAGCATCTTCTGCTTTGACGTTAACCCAAGATTTCGTTTCTTGGCCACTTTAATATAATCATCCAGAAATCCTAATAATCCATAACCAAGTAGTACAAACAGCACAATAAATACCTTGACAACTTCTGCTTCTGGTAAAAACCAGAAAGTAATGGCGAGCGTAGTCAGTGTGATCCCGATCAGAATCATCACACCGCCCATCGTAGGTGTTCCCGATTTCTTCTGATGAGACTGTGGACCCTCTTCCCTAATTTTCTGGCCAAATTTAAGCCGTCTTAAAAACGGGATAATGATCGGCGATATAACGACTGTTATAGCGAATGCTAGAGCCATGGTTATGAAAAGTATGTAGTCGTTCATGTTTTTCCTCCTTTATCGTGATCGCAATCGCCTGCTCATCAGTTCGTTAAATCTGTCATTAGCTCTTCAAGTTTCATGCCCCGTGAAGCTTTGATTAGTACAACGCTCTCTGATGTTAATTGACCTTGAAGCTGATCACTCAATTGTTGTTTTGTTTCAAAATGTTGGGCTTCGATGGCTGGATGAGATTTCTGAACAGCTGCTGAAATCTTATCAGCATGATCACCAATCGTATAGACAGCCTGAATTTGATCGGTTATCGCTTCAGCGACGCCTGCATGTAGTTCATCAGCATATTCGCCCAGCTCAAACATATCTCCGAGCACAAGTATTTTATGTGTCTTCTCTTTTAAATGACAAATCACTTCAATGACAGCCTTCATTGAAGTGGGTGAGGCATTGTAAGCATCATTAATAATCAAAGCCCCCTGCTGCCCTTCATGTTTCTCAAAACGCATCCCGGACATTTCCAGGCGTGTAAACCCTTGATTAATTTCCGCTGGCGTCATTCCTAAAAAAGTAGCAATAGCTATAACGTATGATGCATTTTTAACGTTATGCCTGCCCGATAGCGGGATATGGTAGGATGTACCTGCAAAAGTAAAGCTGCTGTCATGATCAGTCATTTCCACATTCCGGATTTGCTCCCGGGAGCTGTCTAAGAATCCGCATGATATCGCAGACGGACCATAGGAATCAGCAGCAAGCAACGGTTCATCGCCATCGAAGACAAATAACCCTTGCTGTTTCCAGCCATCAAGAATTTCGAGTTTAGCGCGCGAAATATTTTCCCGCGATCCCAAATACTCGATATGAGACTCGCCAATATTTGTAATGATCACATGGTCTGGTTCCGCTAGTTGGGACAGCAGCGAGATTTCACCGGCCTGATTCATCCCCATTTCTAGTACCGCCACCTCTGTATCTCTCGGCATGGCTAGGAGCGTTAACGGTAATCCAATATGATTATTATAGTTTCCTGCTGTTTTATGGGTTTTATACTTGACTTGCAGAATGGAGGCCACTAGATCTTTCGTGGTTGTTTTACCATTTGAGCCGGTCACCCCGATCACCATCGGAGCAACTTGCTTCAAGTAATATTTCGCAGTCTGCTGCAGCGCAGCAGTTGTATCCTTAACAAAAAAGATCGGAAACCCTGTCGGCAGGCTCTCAGGAAGAGCATAGTTTTCCTGCCATAGAGCAGCTACCGCTCCTTGATCGATTGCTTCCATAAGAAAGTGATGGGCATCAAATGACTCCCCTACGATCGGAACAAAGAGGCTCTTCTTAGCCTCTTTTCTCGTATCTGTCATAATGCGTTCCATCAAGATAGCACCTGTTTCTCCCCTGTAATCCGGAAAGACGTTTGTTAGTTCTTCAACTGTGAACATTAAAAATGACTCCCTTTTACTTTCAATAAAATATCTCTGGCCACTTCACGATCATCAAAGTCATACCTTACACCGTTGATCTCTTGATACGTCTCATGACCTTTCCCGGCAATCAGCACCATGTCTCCTTCACTTGAGTGAAGAATGGCTTGTTCAATGGCCTGCTTCCGGTCCTTTTCTACTTCAAAATTCCCGTCCAAATGTGCTGTCATGTCATAAAGAATTCGCTCAGGCTCTTCTGTTCGCGGATTGTCTGATGTGAAAATAATGTGGTCTCCATACTTCATCGCCACATCAGCCATTAACGATCGTTTAGTCCGATCACGGTCTCCGCCGCAGCCTACCACGACACGAATTTGCCCAGAGCAAAATTCTTTCATTGTTTTCAGCACATTCTCAAGCGAATCCGGTGTGTGAGCATAATCTACCACAACACCGAATTCCTGACCTGCTAGTACAGGTTCGAAACGGCCGCGTACCCCTTCTGTTTGCGCGAAGGATTGCTGGATCGTCTGCAGACTTACTCCTGCAGCCAGAGCGGCTCCAGCGGCTGCCAGCATATTATACACACTGAACATACCCATTAAAGGGCTTGTAATCATAACTGTCCCTTTAGGGGTTTCCAGTGTAAATGAAGCACCTTTTTCGTGAAGATCAATGTTTTTCGCCATAATATCTGCCTGCTCATGTATGCCATACGTTAACGTCGGTTTAGCCGTTGAACGCACCAGCTTAGCTGCCACAGGCGAGTCAATATTAATGACAGCAAATTTTTCCCGCTCCACATTATACCCGTTTCCAAGCTGTGCAAACAATAGGGACTTAGCACGAAGATAATCTTCCATATCTTCATGATAATCTAAATGATCTTGACTTAAATTTGTAAAAATAGCAATATCAAAGTCGCAGCCATAGACGCGGCCCTGATCAAGGGCATGGGAAGAAACCTCCATGATCGCTGTTTCCACACCACTGTCGATCATCTTGCGAAAACTGCTCTGTAACGAAAGAGCGTCTGGGGTTGTGTTCTTCACTGGATACACATCCCCTGCTATATTCATTTGGATCGTACCAATGGTGGCTGTCGTCTGCTGTTCACGTCGAAAAATTTCATCAAGCAAATACGTAACGGTTGTTTTACCATTCGTACCTGTTACACCAATTGTGTAAACACTCTCTGTTGGATATTCATAATAGGCGGCTGCCAGCATGGCCAGCACCTTGGTCGTGTCATTTACAATGACGACAGGAAACTCAATATTCAAGTCTTCTTCCGCCACAATTGCGGCTGCTCCTTGATCAATTGCAGATGTCACATAAGCATGACCGTCGGTTTCGGCCCCGCGAATACATACGAACAAGTCGCCAGGGGAAACAGTTCTTGAATCCATCGTCACACCGGTTATCGTAATCGTATCAATTGATTGGTTAGTTTTATAAAATGGAACAATTTCTAATAACTCTTTCAACTTCATTCTAATCATCCTAACTTTCCCACATTCTCATTCATTATAGCAAAGATATAATCGGCTGTACCGTCCTATAATGAATTTTGACAACTTATTCCTCACCCAAGTAAACGCGAATAGTGGATCCGCTCGGCACCTTCACTCCGGCTTCTGGCGCCTGAGTAACAACTTCTGATCCTTCACCGCTTGTTTTAATTTTTAAAGTTGTTAAAAATTGGGTGAGTTCTTTTTTCTCCATCCCAGTCACGTCCGGAACTTCAACAAGTGGTTCCTCCGGCCAGGCGTATTCTTTCTCGAGACCGTCTTTTCTCGGTTTTACACCTAAGGAACGCAAACTGTCCTCCATGATGTTTCCTACAATCGGAGCCGCAACGACGCCCCCAAACTGGACCGTGTTTTTCGGGTTATCAATAGCAAGATAAACGACGAGTTCAGGATCGTCTGCAGGAGCAAACCCAATAAATGATACAATATGGTTGTTGCTCATATACTGACCATCTTCCCCCACCTTCTGGGCGGTACCGGTTTTTCCGCCAACTCGATAGCCTTCGACATATGCACCGCGTCCGGTTCCTTTTGCCACAACGCTTTCAAGTGCTTTTCGTACTTGCTCTGACGTTTCCTCCGAAATGACTCGTCTCTCCATTTCCGGTTCACTTTTTTGCAAAACTTCACCGCTCACTGGGTCGAGCCATGCTTCCTGAACATAAGGTTCGTAATAGTACCCCCCGTTTACGGCGGCCGCTACAGCCATAACTTGCTGAATCGGTGTGACAGATACCCCTTGACCGAAAGCTGTCGTCGCCAATTCGACAGGTCCGACTCGTTCCGGTTTGAATAAGATCCCTTTTCCTTCACCTTGTAAATCGATCCCTGTTTTCTGACCAAAGCCAAATCGATTAATGTATTCAAACAAGCTTTCTGTGCCTAACTTCTGCCCTAGGGTGACAAAACCTGGGTTACATGAATTCTGAACAACCTCAAGATAGGATTGATCACCATGTCCGCCTCGTTTCCAACAATGCAAGGTCGTCCCATCCACTTTTATCGAACCGTCATCGTGATAATGATCGTCATGTAAATCAACTACATCTTCTTCAAGAGCTGCTGCTAAGGTGATGATTTTGAACGTTGACCCAGGCTCATACGTACTCCAGATTGGTAAATTTCGGTCGTAAACAGATGGATCAACATTTTGATAATTACCTGGATGGAAATTAGGCCGCGATGACATAGCCATTACCTTGCCAGTATCCGGGTCAACCGCAATGGCCAGCGCACCATCAGGGTTGTACTTTTCAACGGCTAAATCCAGCTCCCGCTCAATGATCGACTGTACCTTATAGTCAATCGTCAGACGCAGATCCTTTCCATCAACAGGAGGTTCGTACACATCAGCAATATCGGGCATTCGCTTCCCTTTTGCATCAGAAAAGAACGAAAGTGCTCCCTGCTCCCCACTAAGTTTCTCATCATAATAGGCTTCCAGTCCCAGCAGTCCCTGATTATCTATCCCGCTGAAACCAAGTACATGCGAAAGAAAAGCACCATGTGGGTAATAGCGCTTGGAATCTTCAGCTATGTACACGCCAGGGATGTTCAACGACTGAATGGCTTCTGCTTGATCTTCAGATATTTTCCGGCCTTCTGGATTGATTTTCTCGATCGATACTTTGTTTGTGACATGGTCATAGGCTTTCTCTACTGTCATATCGAGAATCTTGGCCAGTTTTTGGGCCGTTTCTTCTGGCTTCTTAATTTGTCTTGGCACGACCATAACTGTAGGGGCTGATTGATTTCCAACGAGCACTTTTCCATTCGTGTCTAAAATTCTGCCGCGCTCAGGCTCGAAGGTGATATCTCTCCCCCACGATTCTTCGGCCTTAGCGATTAAAAAGTCACTTAACACGAATTGAACGTACCCTAACCGGCCAGCGATCGTGGTAAAAATAAGTAAACCCACTAAAAAAACAGTGACTAAACGTTTTCTGACGACTACTTGTGATACTCTCCTCATATCCATAACTCCTTTAAAATCGATAGAGTAGGCTTGTATCACTATATGCAATCACAGAACGATTAGAACACTGCTCATTTAGGGTTACTGCGGCGGCGAAAGTTCGACCACCAAATAACCATCACCTTTTAATTTAGAACCTTTTTCGATGCTTTGTTTCACAACGTATCCACTACCCATAGTTTCCATTTTTAAATTAAAATAGTCTGCCAGCCTTTGGACATCCCGTAACGACCATCCAGTAAGGTCAGGCATCGTGGGCTGATCAGTAATGACAATAATACGCTCGCCATTCAGCGTTGTCGTCCCTGCTTCTGGGAGGGTGGCCTCTACTTTCCCACCATTCCCTACGACGGAAACATGCTCATATGTTTTCTGTAATTGAGCCACGGCATCTTTTGTAGACATGTTTGTCACATCTTGAAGCTCTTGTGTTTTCACCTGCTGATCATTATTTTTATCTGGATTAATATCAAGATAATGCAGACTGTTCTCCATTACGGTATTAAAGATATATGACACAGGTGCAGATCCAGTTTCAGTCGGTTCAAGCTCTGGCTGCTGTACAGCCACGTACATAAGAAGTTCCGGATCTTTTTTAGGCGCCATTCCAAGGAAAGAGAAGATGTAATTCTCTCTTCCAGTCATATACCCGCCGTCAGGACTTGGAATTTGGGCTGTACCCGTTTTCCCGGCTACAGAATAATCTCCTAACTTATAGGGAGCTCCTGTCCCATGTTCACCTGTTACAACGCTGCCTAATAAATCACGCATTTTTTTAGCAGTTTCAGCAGAAATCGGCTCGCCTATGACTTCAGGTTCACTAATTTCAATCGTTTTGTCTGAATCACTTCCGGTGATTTTGGAGAGCACATACGGACGCATCATTTCCCCATCATTTGCGATCGAAGTCGCGGCGGTCATCAATTGAATCGGTGTCGTCGTCGTCCCTTGTCCAAATGATGTCGTCACTTTCTCAATCGGCCACTTGTAGAGGATCTTTCCTTTCGCTTCGCCAGGTAAGTCTATCCCTGTTTTCTGATCAAAATGGAAGTCTGACAGATACTCTCTAAATGTCTGTGGTCCAATCTTCTCCATTGCCAACTTGGCTGCAGCCACATTAGAGGAACGTCTAAACCCTTCATTAAAGGTAATTTCTCCCCATCCTTCGTAATTGTGATCATGAATCGCTCTGTAATTCTCACCGATATCATATGAACCGGATTTGAATTTTTCCTTTCCATTATAGACCCCTTCTTCAATCGCAGCGGCCCACGTGAACATTTTCATTGTAGATCCTGGTTCAAATGGATAGGAAATCACGTCATTATACCAGTTTTCCACATCACCAATATCATTCGGATTATAACTTGGCCGGTTACTCATGGCCAGAATTTGCCCAGTCTCCGGGTCCATAACAGCTGCCATGATTTTCTTTGGCTTGTACTGTTCTTGGACAGAAGACATCGCATCCTCGAGGAATGTTTGGATTTTCTGGTCAATGGTAAGATGAACATTTTCACCATCATCCGGCGGTTTCAATATTTCGTTCGGATCCAGAAGCTTTACTCCATATTTATCACGTTCATAGGAAATTTTACCTTTTTCACCTTCTAAATATTCCTCCAACTGTTTCTCAACGCCAGTCACACCGTTGATATGTCCGTTTTCCGTTCGGGCAAAACCGATGATGTGCGAGGCAAATTTTCCGTTTGGATAATACCGCTTAGATCTTTGATCAAACTTTATTCCGCTTAAATCCATTTCCTTAATTTTCTTCATAGTCTTGCGGGAGATCTCCCGGCCTTTACTTCCAAACTCAACCTGAAAACTTCCAGCTTCCTGTGCTTCCTTCATCGTCTCGGCCATCTTTGCAGCATCCATATCTAATATTGGAGCCAGCTTTGAGGCTGTTTCCTGAATATCATCTACGTGTTTAGGATCCTCCTTATTAGTAGTAAAAGCAGGATCAACAATTGCATATAAACGGTAGGTGGGACGATCGTACGCCAACACCATTCCGTTTTTGTCAAAAATTTTACCGCGGCTTGCGTCCAACTGATAGGAAGTTGTTCGGCTTTCTTCAGCCCATTTCTCCAGGTTAACCCCTTCTACTTCAGCCGTTGTTTCAATATAAAGAAATCGCCCGGCAATAATAAGGAACATGATTGAAAAAAGAATGATCAACAAAGCGGCACCTTTATGTGTATTGGCACTTTTCATAAAGACACCACCTTCTATGGAGTTAGTTTCCTAAGTAGCCTGCCTGCTTCACTTTAGCATTCTGAATGTCAAGGCCGTGTTCTTTGGCAATCTCCAGGATACGGTCCGGGTTGCTTAGTTCTTTTACTTGGTAAGCAAGGGTTTCATTGTGTGCTGCCTGCTGCTCTACTTCCTGTTCAAGTTGCTGAATATTTCGGTTTAGCGTATCTGTCGAAGAGGTAAAGTTAACCATAAAGATAGAAGCAGCAACGACGACTCCTGTAAAAGCACTGTATAAAAACTTTTCTCCCGTACTGATCCATTGCTTCTTATGAACTTTTACTTTGGGCTGCTGCTTATTCGGTTCTTGTACAGGCTGTTGCAAATCTCTTACTCTTTCAGTGCTCATGTTTGCTTCCACCCTTCTTCAAATTTAAATTCTTCTGACCACGGTTTCACTTTTTCTACTACACGGAGCTTGGCTGATCGTGATCGTCTATTGTCTTCAAGTTCATCGTTATCTGCTGTAATAGGTTTTCTCGTAATTAAAGTAAATGGAGGCTGTTTGTCCTCCGGAATCACTGGAATATTCTTTGGCAATGGAGGATTCGAACTCCATTTCTTAAAGGTTTGTTTGCACAATCGATCTTCAAGTGAATGGAAGGTGATGACAGCGATTCGTCCTTCTACCCCTACCACTCTAGCTGCCTGATGCAGGGTATCCTGAAAAGCCCCCAGCTCGTCATTCACAGCGATTCTGATGGCCTGAAACACTCGTTTAGCGGGGTGCCCGCCTTTTCTGCGTGCCGGAGCCGGAATCCCTTCTTTAATGAGGTCTACAAGCTGATCTGTCGTATCTATCGCCTGCTGCTCTCTCGCTGCCTCAATTTTCCTGGCAATCTGTTTAGAAAATTTTTCTTCTCCATATTTAAAGAAGATGCGTACGAGGTCTTCATAAGGCCATTCATTAATCACATGCCACGCTGATAATTCATCTGACTGGTTCATCCTCATATCGAGTGGAGCATCATTATGATAACTAAACCCACGCTCAGCCACATCGAGCTGCGGACTTGAGACGCCAAGGTCATAAACAATTCCATCCACCTGGTCATAGCTTAGTTCTGCCAATTTCTCTTCCAATTGCCTGAAGTTGGCATGAACAAAGGTGATTCGTTCACGATAAGGGGCTAATCTCTCTCGTGCCGCTTCTAGTGCATGCTCATCCTGGTCAAAGGCGATTAACTGTCCGCCTTCCCCGAGCCGGGAAGCGATCTCTTCTGCGTGACCTCCTCCTCCCAACGTACAGTCAACATACACACCATTCGGTCGAATATGTAACCCTTTTATCGTTTCTTCTTTTAACACACTATAATGTTCGAACATCTACTCACTCGTTTCTTCTATCAATCAAATATCAAAATCAAGCATATTTTCTGCAATCTCAGAGAAAGATTCTTCGGATGCTTCGAAATACGTTTCCCACTGATCCTTACTCCAGAATTCAATACGGTTGGAAACACCAATAACGACACATTCCTTATCGAGCAGAGCGTGCTTTCGAAGCGGTGGAGGGATATTAATTCTTCCCTGCTTGTCTACTTCACATTCAACAGCCCCGGATAAGAAAAACCGCGTGAAGGCGCGGGCGTCTTTCTTCGTTAATGGAAGCTTTTTCAGTTTCTCTTCAAGCAGCTTCCACTCATTCATAGGATAGGCAAATAAACATTGGTCCAAACCCCTTGTCAGCACAAAGCCGTCCTGGAGTTCATCACGAAATTTAGAAGGTACGATAATTCGTCCTTTGGTATCAATGTTATGTTGAAATTCGCCCATGAACATAGACTCTTCCCCACCTTCTACAATCATCCTACCACATCGCTCCACTTTTCACCACTTACTTTTTTATCATTCTTTAAATAATAAAAAAATCCTGCCTGGAGGGGCAAGATTTTCAAGGTTTTTATTTTATTTTTTCATTGTGGGGGATTGTGGAGGGATTCACACATACACCACATAATGCGGATGAGTAAAGGAAAGCTGATGATCGTTGATTCGCTTAAACACATCCATTCCATACGTGTTCACCCATGGAGTGATGTTCCACACCCTCTCTTGTAATCCTCCTTCGGGATGAAGCAGCAGATCCAGTTCTTTGAATGTCTTCATCTCTCGTTGATATTTTTCTTCAATCGATTGAAGCATCCGATGTTCTAAAAACTCCACCATTTGCTTGATATAGTCTAAATTCTTCTCTCCCAGCGCCTCTAGGTCAGGGCCGAGTTCAGACGCTTTTTCACGAAGCGGCTGGTGTATGCTTGCCATCTCTTGTTTAATCTGCTCGCTCATCTGTTCAATAGGCGGGTTGCTCGCTGCCGCCAGCCATTTCACCTTCTCACTCGCAGTCCCATGTTCTAGAACTTTCTTCATGTCCAGCTGCAGCTCACGAAGCGCTACCTCAGTCTTTCGATCAACCAGCGTAAAAGATAGTCGCGGATAAACAGGCGGCATTTGTAACCCTACTGCTTGAAAAGCTGGTTTGAGCACAGACCAATAGCTAATTTCACCAGGTCCGCCAATGAAAGAAAGAACAGGAAGCAAAAATTCCTGCATAAGAGGTCTTGTGACCACGTTGTTACTTAATTGCCAAGGCGATTCCTGTGCGATTTGAAGCAGTTCTGTTTTGGTCTTCTCCAGCTCATTCTTTTTACCACGGAAACTTCCTTCCTCGGCTCTCGCAAGCAAGACTCGTTCGCCGTTGTGATGATAGAACAAATGAGCATCATCGGCCTCACTATCTAACGATACCGGATATCCTTGCTGTCTGTTTCGCTGAATCGCTGCCCATACGCCTTCTGCAATGGTTTCATTTTCATGAATCATCTGCTCAAAATACCCAGATTCCAGTCGACGGATGCCCTGGTGATGCGCATCTACAATGATTAAACCTTCTTCATTAAACAGAGTATAGAGCAAACGTGCGAAGAACTCACTGTAACTTGAGGAAAGTTTCATGTGGCTGACCACTGTTTGGTAAAAGTCGCGTGTAATTTCGGTTTCCTTAACCTCAGCGAAAACCTTCTTCAACCAGGAGTCTACGGCTTCACGATCAAAAGGCAAATCTGACACGGAAGCTTTCTGATCATTTTGAGCCTGCAGCTGAATTTTCTTCATTCTTTGTTCGCTCTTCATCATCACGTGATTGATTTCAGCAAAATCATGGTCTTCCCCGGCAATCCAAAAGATTGGAATGACAGGTGTGCCAAGCTCCTTCTCCTGTTGTTTTGCGAGCTGAATCACTGAAATGATTTTATGAATGGTGTATAAAGGCCCCGTCAACAGCCCAGCCTGCTGTCCAGCCACTACGGCCATCGTCTTGTCATTTCTAAGTTTTTCAATCATGGTGAAGGTGTGCGAAGGAGCCTCCCACTGTTCATTCATCTCAGTGAGTGTATCCGCCAAGCCGTTACGATTGTATGTGCGCTCCTGCACATACTCAGCCCGCTTTCGTAACGTATCTTCATGATGAGGGTTGTATTCAAATTTATCTTCTACATTTTTATAATGATTTAAATAATCGTCTACTAAAACATTCTTCTGATTTAGTTTGACGGGATCGATTCGCATGATGAACGTCTCCTTTTATGCTCAGGTTGTTATGTACCCTTATGTATTGTACAAAAAAGCGCCGGAGAGTTCACCTAATCTGTTTGCTAAAAAACATATCTCTTCGGTAATAATTAGAAAAACCTTGTGTTGCCTTCGCTTAACCTCTAAAATTTTTCAGAGAAACAGCCTGTCAGCCAGCCCATATACCGTCAAGCCCATGTACACAACCAGCAGTACAACAAAGCTAAGCCTCAGAAATACAATGAACGACCGCCCCAGTTGTACCTCTTCATATACTTTATATTGAATAATAACAGATAAGCTTAGAATGACCAGTAAAAAAATAATAATCCAGGACCAGTAACTCTCCTCAAATAAGACAAGCAGCAAGACGTGAATTGCTAATACTAGAAACGGAACCGTAAATTGTGTGCACTGCCGGACAGCTCTTTTCTTATAACGGTGCCATTTCATCGCAAAAAAGTAACTTATCAATAAAAATAACAGCGGCATGGTTACTAAAGCAGCAATAATATAGCTGAGGAAATTAATCATTGCGCTTCTCCTTTAGCCGATCGTATTTCCAAGGCATGAATCGCTTCCGTTACAAACTCATGGAAAGGGACCTCTCCCTTACCTGCGTTCACAATATACCCGCAAATGGCGTCCACTTCTGTTTTCCTTCCAAGCCGAATATCTTGAAGCATTGATGATTGATTCTCTCCCGTATTGCAAGCCACAGCGGCAACACGATCCCATTGGTCGGGGTAGGAAAGATTAAGAACAGAGCACGCTTCGCTGCACAGCTGTTTAGCCAATGATTGAATCGAAGGGTTGTCCATAATCATGTTATTGGAAACGTGAAAAAGAGCTGTCAAAGGATTGATGACTGTGTTTACCACTAGTTTGTCGGCCATGATCGGAAAGTATGCTTTTTCAGCTTTAAACAAAAACGCATCAGTTGATAATCTTGCTGCCCACTTTTCAATCACTTCTCCTCCATGATGAGGAGCGATTAGTATTTTCCCTAGGCCCTTATGATGAACGGCCGTATCACTTTCCTTAAGAGCCCCATGCTCCACAACTCCGATCAGGCATGGATTAGATAAATGGGAAACGAGGTCGAGATGGTTCATTCCATTTTGCAGAAAAAGTAATGGAGCTTCTGTACGTAGATTGTCAATGATTGAAGATAGAGACCGCTGTTTAACAGCAAGTATAACCAAGTCATGTTCCAATTGCTGACCTGCAAACAACTCAACGTCTACAGGGGCGGGATGAGGTAACGAAGAACAAGATACGCCCTCCCTGGATAGACGATTACGCTGTTCCTCCCGTTTGACATAAAGAGTTACGTTATGTACTTCATGTAAGTGTGAGGCTATCAATAACCCAATCGCACCACCGCCAATAATTCCCACTTCCATGGCATTCCCTCATTTCCTTAAAGCCTCTTTTTTCCTTATTGTAGCAAACTTCCGCTAAAACAGGGAATGGCTTTTTATAAATATGAGGGTCATTCATTTCATTCTGAATATTTTTATATTATAATTAGGGAGAGATACAGAATTTTGAAAGGGGAATTCCACGTGATGACGAAGCATAAAGTTCAGCCATTATTAGTTAATTATAAAACATTAGAAGAATTTAAACGATTTAAAGAATATGGCAATCAAGAATTAGCGATGCTCGAAGACCTTGAAAGCAACATTGTCGAGAATGACAGCGAGTCACCTTTCTTCGGAGTCTACTTTGGAAACGCTTTAGCGGGCAGGATGAGCCTTTATCGTGTCCGGGCGAAATACGATCATTACTTTAACCCGCCACAAGACTACTTGGAGCTTTGGAAATTAGAAGTACTGCCAGACTATCGTGACCAAGGATTCGGAAAAGCAATGGTAGATTTCGCGAAAAGCTTTAATTTGCCTATCAAGACAAATCCGAGAATTAAATCCCACTCTTTCTGGGAAAAAATGGACTTCCAAAAGGCTCATTACGATGTTGGGCGTGACCTCGGTGAGAACCCGCTGATCTGGATGCCTTCAGGTGTAAAAGAAAGAGAAGTTTAATATAAAATAAACAAGGCCGCTACAATGCTGTGTAGGGCCTTTTTCTTTCTCTCATTATGTGTAGGTTTGCGGCCTGCTTTTTTTCACATAAGTCACAAGCTTTTCCATTTCACTCCACGCTTGTTCCAGCTCCTTCAATTGGTCCTTTAATTTAACATTATCTTCATTTAACTGATGCAGCCTGCTTTGAAGCTGTTCATGATCATACGATGAATGCTGACTCGTTTTCATCTCTTTCAGAAAAGAAATGGCATCATCAAATGAAATGGGCGACTCCCTTTGTAAAGCTGTTTGCGCAAGTACAGATCTGGATTTTCTATTTTGCTTCGCTTCACGTATGTCCTTCTGATAATCCTTTCTTACTGTAGCATTCCATCGAAACCCACATGCTGCGGGGGTTCGTTTCAGCTGCTGTGCTACCTCCTGAAAGGCTTCCAGCTGGGTTCTTCCATCCCGGATATAGCGCAGCACCGTCTGGGCAAGAAGCACATCTTCTTCACCCTTCCAGGCATCTTGTCTTGGGGCGTCCATTTGATCCCTCCTCTATCGTTTGCTTATAGTTATGCAAAAGAAGAGGTTGATAGAATCGTATTTATGAGTTTTTTCTGGAAGATGCGGCGAATCTTCTCACGGCTTTTACATGCGCCTCGGATTCCCATAGCCCGGCACAATGCTGGACTTCTTGATCCATGTGCTGTGATAACCCTTCTATAGAAAGCTTTTCTATGTATTGCTGTTTGAAGACATGCAATTGTTCCACCGATTTTTCTAAAAAAGGACGAAGTAATTCCTTGCCGTCCATTTGCTGTCTTGTCACGATCTTATGTAACCAGCCAATCTCAAGGGCCCGGCTTGCACTGTACATCTGCGCCTCCATTAACCAATGCGCAGCAATATTAGATGGGATCCGTTTATATAAAATTTCCCCGCCGCCCCAACCTGGCGTAATGCCTAACTGGCCTTGAATGAATCCATAACTTCCGTCCGCTAAACCATATCTAAAATCACAAGCCGTTGCTATTTCACATCCCCCGCCGCGAGCCTGACCATTGAGAAACGCGAACGTGGGGACTGGAAAGCAGGCCAGCTCATGCAGCACCTGCTTCATAGGTAAAAGGGTGCGATAAGCCTGTTCGCTCGTTAAATCGCCATGCAGCTCTGTTAAGTCTCCGCCTGCACAAAATGCACGGTCCCCTGCTCCGCGGATAACGAGACATTTAATATGTTCTATGTTCTTCGCTTGTTCTAAAGCATTAAGGAGTTCGTCAGCCATCTGCTTTGTAACCGCATTCATTTTATCCGAACGATTCAGCGTGACCAGTCCATACCCGTCATCAGATACAGTCAGTGTTACTTGTTCCATAAGTTTGCTCCCTTTTCGTGTGATATCATTCATGGACTTCTTTTTTTGCAAAAAAAAGGACCTGACATTCAGGCCCTTTTTTCCGTACAGATCTTACTGTTCAACCACTTGCTTTCCATCATATTGTCCACAAGATTTGCAAACATGGTGTGGTTTTGTATACTCTCCACAGTTTTGGCATTCTACCATACCAGGTACGTGAAGTTTTTTATGAGTACGACGTTGGTTTTTTACCTTTTTGGATGTTCTACGCTTAGGTACTGCCATGTTGTACACCTCCTTTTATTTACGACCGAGAAAACCAAAATGATTTTCTTATTCGTTATTTTCTTCTTCATTCAATAATGATTGCAGCTTAGCCATTCGAGGATCCACTTTCTTCTCCTCCGGTTCCTCTGTAACCACCTGCCAGCCCTTACCCTCTGTAAGAGCTTGATCATGTGCCTCTTGATCATCTGAAAATACCCGAGTTGGAACCTCTAATAGTACATTTTCCTTGATATAAGGCGTTAAGTCAAGCACTTCTCCACTAACAGGGTGAATCTCGCTTTCATCTTCCTCTTCATAATAGGGAGACAGGTTAAATTCTTCCCGCACCTCAATTTGAAAAGGGTATTCCACATCAACTAATGTTCTTGCACATGGCAAAATCATTTCGCCTTCAACGGAAAAAGTCACCGAGATATCATCACCGCGTCTTCTGGCTTGACCTTCTACATGAACAGGAGAAATCCTGCGAATGTCGTTATTCATGTCCTCTAATTCGCGAATGTCTACATCGTCTTCAAAATCAAACGGATCATCGCCCGCCTGGTTTAGTTTTTGTAGAGGAAATTTCATAGTTATCACCCCATGGCAACAAGAGTTATTGTAAAAGGATTTAAGCTTTTTGTCAATATATTTTCTTTACACCCTTTTACACGTGCGTGTATAATCCCAGTCTTTTAGAACCTACCCTTTACTTATAAATGAAAAATTTTATACTATCTTCATGATAAGATATAAACAGCAGGGATTCAATAGGTCCGTTATGCTCTAGTATTAAACGAAGGAGGACTTTCATACGATGAAATCTTGTGGAGTCATTGTCGAGTACAATCCGTTTCATAATGGTCATGCTTATCACATCGAACAAAGCAGACAAGCCGCTCATGCGGATTGTATGATTGCCGTGATGAGCGGGAACTTCTTGCAGCGAGGCGAACCCGCTATCATCGATAAATGGCATAGAACCAGAGCCGCATTACAATCTGGAGCCGATTTAGTGCTGGAACTGCCTTATGTTTTTGCCGTCCAGCATAGTGATTATTTTAGTCAGGGTGCTGTCGATACGCTGTCTTACGCTGGAGTCGATGCGATTTGTTTTGGCAGCGAGAATGGTGAAATCGCCCCGTTTCTGGCGGCGCACGAAACTTTAAAGCAGCACGGAGAAGAATTCCATAGCAGCTTACGTCAGCATATGGATAAAGGGCTGTCTTATCCGGAAGCAGCTCGTTTTGCCTACGAAGCAATCGGATTGGAGGCCCTTGACCTTGGCCAGCCCAATAACACTCTAGGATACAGCTACATGAAACAGATGCTTACCCGTCATAAACAGATTACTCCGCTTACTATTAAACGGACAGGAAGCCAGTACCACGACCAGCAAATGGGCGGATCAATCGCTAGTGCTACAAGTATACGAAAAGACTTACTAGCCCATCATGAAATGACGGAACAAGCGCGTGAGGCTATGCCCATACTGACAGCTAACGAACTGGCCCGTTACAGACATAAGAATGAACTCTGGCATGAGTGGGAGCATTACTTTGACTTGCTTCAGTATAAACTACTTACTCTTCCTGCAGAACAATTACAGCTGATTCACGGCATGGACGAAGGGTTAGAGCATCGTTTTAAGCAAGCCGCCAAAAAAACCGCAAGTTTTGACCAGCTCATTGATACGGTTAAAACGAAACGATACACATGGACACGACTGCAACGGACATGTGTCCACATTTTAACAGGTCTGACCAAGAACGAAGCCCAACAGTCTCTGAACACACAGACGCCTTATGTACGTGTGCTTGGCATGAATGAAACGGGGCAGACCTATTTGAATAAACAAAAAAAACGCATGGAAGTTCCGCTGATTACTCAGCCTCAGCAATGGGCTCATCCTCTGCTGGAATTCGAAGAAAGGGCTGTCGCGGCATACTACAGCGTGCTGCCTGCTGAGGAAAGAGTCAAACAAATAGCTACAGAGTACGGGCCTCCCGTTCGAATATAAAAAAGAATGCCGCAAGTTGAATCTGCGGCATTCTTTGTACTTCTCTATTCTTTGGGTTCAAGATCCTGCAGGTAGTTAAGTGCATCCTGGAAGGTATCAACCGGAACAATTTTCATATCTGTTCCGATCTCTTCTGCTGCTTTCTTAGCCATCTCATAGTTAGACTTCTCTCTCCCCTCTTCACTTGGAGCGAAGAAGATATCACAGCCGTCCTCATCAGCTGCTACTACCTTTTTACCAATCCCGCCGATTCTGCCTACCTGACCTTCATAATTAATTTCACCAGTACCAGCGATCTGATAACCTTTCGTGAGGTCCTGCTTTGTTAATTGATCATACATTTCCAATGAAAACATCAGCCCGGCACTAGGCCCGCCAATTTCACCGCTTTTTATCTTAACATTAGGATCCACTTCCACCGTGCGGTCGGTAACAAGCGATATGCCGACACCTGCTTTATCTGGGTTTTCGGGGAAAGTAGCAAGTTCGATTTCTTTTGTCAGCTTTTCCCCGTTTCGTTTAATCGTCAGCGATACCGTCTCTCCTTCACTAAATCCGCCGACATACTCAACCAGTTCAGTTGATTCATTGATCTTTTTCCCATCTACTTGAACAATTTCATCCCCAGCTTTAAGATGATCCGCCGCCGGCATTCCTTTTAACACATTGACAACGTAGACTCCTTCGTAATTAATGTCAATATCTTTGTCAGCCGCTTGGTAGGCTACCACCTTGGCAGCCTCCTGGGAAGATTCCATCATTCTGAGCTGGGCATGAAAATATTCCTCTTCAGAAATGCCTTCTGGTCTGATCTCATCTAAAGGATGAACTTGATAAAATGGTCTGACTTTAGCGACCAGCCACTGAATCGGCGTAGCCTGCCCGCCTCGGACGGTTACTAAATGCATATCCCCTTCGCTCGAGTACCCGCTGGCCACTTCAACAAAAGGGTCCAGGGCGTCAGCGCTTCCCGGTTTGTAAATGTAATAAGGTAATCGATAAGCTCCGAGAAATGCAACGATTAAGATCGTAATGATTCCAGTTATTATAATCCGTTTATTCGATTTCATTATGATGTCCCCTTCCAATTAGCTATCTTGTGTTTAATCGCGTCGATCTGCAGTGTGGTTGCTGCTTCCCCTGCCTCAATAATTTCCTTAATATTGGTGAAAGCTCGGGAACTGTAAGTGGTCACCTCAGGGCGTATCATCACATCTGCATCTGAGGAAATCCCCATCGCTGTTGACAGTTGATCCTGCATAATATCGATACTCTGGAAAATAACATCATAAATAGAATGAATGCTTGGATCAGCATCGAAATGAGAGCAATCAACTGCAATAATCAGATCGGCGCCCATTTGCTTGACTACCGAGACGGGCACCCGATCAATCACCCCGCCGTCGATATACAAACGATCATTAATTTTTTCTGGAACGAAAATCCCAGGGATCCCTATGCTAGCTCGAACAGCATCGCTTGCAGGACCATTTTGAAACACTTTCTTCGTTCCGGCTGATAAATCTGTCGCAATGATCGACATGGGCAGATTAAATTGTTCAATGGATTTACCAAACGTAAATAAACGGATATACTCCTTAATTCTTCGTCCCTGAATGAATCCCATTTTCGGAACAGTGAAATCAAGGTAGTACTTCCGTTTGAATGTGAAGGCTAACTTATATAAGTCTTCAATTCGTTGTCCCGCTGCATAAAATGAACCGACGAGGGCTCCCATACTGCTGCCAGCGATCAAATGTACCGGGATTCCATGATCACTCAGCACCTTAAGTACTCCCAAATGCGCAAACCCTCGAGCACCCCCTGAGCCAAGGGCCAGCCCTATTTTAGGATGCTCCACACCACATCTCTCCTTGACTGAAAATCGATTGATTCTATTTTATGGTATATCTGCGTTACTTATGAGCGTACATATAAGTGGGGACAACCATTACGATGTAAAATCTATACTCATTTTACTATGGATGATTTTAGAAGTACAGAAAACGACGTGTAAAGGTGTGATGGCTATCGCTAAATTAACGACCGTCGCTTTCACCTTCCTATCTATCTTTTTTACCATTGCCCTTATTATGTATCCTGATACGGTCTTATCCGCCAGTTTACGAGGACTAGACTTATGGGCGACTAAAGTATTTCCATCGCTGCTGCCGTTCTTCATCGTTGCTGAATTGCTTTTCGGGTTCGGTGTCGTACACGGGGTTGGGGCATTATGCGAACGATTTATGCGTCCATTATTTAATGTGCCGGGAGCAGGTGGATTTGTATGGGTGATGGGGATGGTGAGTGGATATCCGGCAGGCGCAAAATGGACAAAAGATTTACGGGAGAACGGCCAGGTCACAAAGATCGAAGCAGAACGACTCGTAGCGTTTACGAATGCTTCCAGTCCACTCTTCCTCTTCGGGGTGGTAGCAGGTGCATTCTTCGGTAATACAGGCCTGGGGCTGATGATCGCTGCTGCTCATTACGGGGGAAACTTTTTAGTTGGACTTGGTATGCGCTTTTATCGTTATGGAGCAGACCAGCCGACTGTCCACTCTCATAAAAAATCGATAAAAGAGGCATTTCACATTTTGCACCAAACAAGGATTAATGATGGCCGCCCGTTTGGCCAGCTGCTTGGAGATGCTGTAATGCGCTCTGTCCAGACTTTAATCCTCGTCGGAGGCTTTATTATGATGTTTTCCGTCGTAACAGATTTGTTAAAACAAACAGATGTGATCCATTTATCTGCTATCCTGCTCAGTTTGATCGGTATCCCTGAGGTATTCCATCTACCATTAACAGCAGGATTGTTCGAAATTACAACCGGTGTTTCAGCATTGACCGATACGAACACGTCTTTATTAGCTCAATTGGTTTTCGTCAGTTTTATACTAGGATTTCACGGGCTGTCTATTCAAGCTCAAATTGCCAGCATCTTAGCCGATACAGATATTCGCTTTGCCCCATATGCCTGGGCGAGATTGGCCCATGGAACAATTGCCGCTATTCTCATGATGATTTTTTATCCGTATTTCGGTGTTGCTGAAGATTCGCTCAATGTATGGACAGGAACACACGATCCACATAATCACTGGATGACTTTTTTTGAAAATTACGGTCCGACCTTTACGTTCTGTCTGCTATCCCTATCCCTTTACATTTTTTGGATTAAAAAAAGAGGATGATCCACTATTTCTCTCCTATCAAAACAATTCGAAAGTAAGGTTATGAGTTATGACATAATGTTTGTTCGTAAAGTCGTAATGACTTCGAGTTAGGAAGGTATATTTTTGAGATAGGGCGCTATAATTTTGAGACAGGGCGTTATCGCTTCACGTTAGGGAACAATGAAATATAACATTAAAAAAACCTATGAAAATGGAAATGAATGGATGACCTGAGGTGTAAAAAAATGTAAAACCCTTCTAAAAAAGAGGGTGCCCCTCATGTTGGGGACACCCTCTTGCTTATTTATATTTATTTTGCAGCGCTTTCTCAACTGTCGGCGGAACCAAATCAGAAATATTGGCTCTGTACTTGGCAACTTCTTTGACGATACTCGAACTTAAGAACGAATATTGATTATTCGTCATCATGAAGAAGGTCTCAATTTCTTCATTAAGCTTCCGATTCATAGATGTAATCTGCATTTCATACTCAAAATCACTAACGGCTCTCAATCCACGAATGATCGCTTGTGCCCCTTTACCCTGCGCATACTCCATTAACAGTCCGTCACAAGCATCCACTGAAACGTTAGGAAGATCAGCTGTTACTTCTTCCAATAATGCTACACGCTCATGGACATCAAACAACGGCGCCTTGCTTTGATTATTAAACACAGCTACGATCAGGTGATCGAACACCTTCGCCCCGCGTTGAATGATATCTAAATGTCCGTATGTCACAGGATCAAAACTTCCTGGACAAATCGCTAACCTGGTCATTCTGTCACCTCATATCTAAAAATAGAAACACCGATATTACTGCCGTATTTCTCTGTTTTTATTTGTTTAAGCTGCCCTACTTGCACAGGAATATCCTCAGCAGCATCGTGTTCACAGACGACGGTTGTCCCGCTATCAATCAGTTCCTCATGAATCAGAGCTTCCAGCAGCTCTTCATAGGAAAACTTTTTATAAGGAGGGTCGAGAAATATGTATTGAAAAGTCAGTCCTCTCTTCCCAGCCGCCTTAATCGCTCTGTGCGCATCAGTTCTAAATATTTCAGCCTGATCCTTTAAACTGAGAGTCTCCAGATTCTCATGAATGACCTGAATTGCCTTGTGCTGCTGATCGACAAACACACAATGCTTAGCACCACGGCTTAAAGCTTCAATGCCGAGCCCTCCGCTGCCAGCAAATAGGTCGAGAACTTGTCCGCCGTCAAAAAAAGGACCGATGATTTGAAACAAAGACTCTTTCACTTTGTCCGTCGTGGGTCTTGTTTTATGATTCGGTACAGGCTTAAGCTGTCTGCCTTTATGTACACCCGCAATGACTCGCATCATTTGCACCCCTCTTTCATCCACATTCAACATAATCCTACCACAAATCGTCAAGAGCTGAAAACGTTTCATACATGAAGCGATTTTTTCAGAAAATAATCCCTATTGTTCGTATAAATCATTTTAGAAGTGGTGATACTTAGTTGTGAAGCAGATTATCTGCTTCGGAAAACGGAAGAGACTTAATTCCCCATAGGTCCTTCTTCCGGTTTCTCCTCTCCCTTTGCTTTTTGTTTCCATATCATAGAAGCAAAAAGAAGGGCTGTCCCTTAGTGGGGCAGCCCTGTTTTTTTGTCTGTAACACTTAAAAGAAACTTCTTTCCTTCTCCATAACTTGTAATCACTTCCCATGACTTCCTGTCCCATGCTAAAGTAAGGGGAAGACCATTGGAAAGGACGATACCCATTGATTCAAAAATTTATTGAACTCGGCGAAGGATATGCAGATATTTATGAACTTGTGGAACTGGGGCGACTTATGCCTGAGCGCATCCAGCACGCCATTGCTTTCTTTAGTGAAAAATCAAACCGTCCCGTCGCTTCCTTAGCCTTAATTATGAAACCTACTCCCGAACAAAAATTTCAGCCGATCTACCTTTGCAGAGAGGGCATTCCTAATCCACATGAACAGCCTAATAAACGCTATGAGCTGTTTAAAGATATGGTAGAAAATCATCAAAAACAAGTCAGCGAATTTACCGTTAAGCCATCGAATGTTTTTCCTGAGACAGACTTGTACTACCAATACTTAATCGGCATTTTAAGAACCAATAAGTTTATAGCGCCTTTATCATGAGCAGAAGAGAATTCAAAAAAAATAACAGGCGTTTGTTATGAAACAAACGCCTGTTAAATTCCCATCTTATAATCATATTGCTTGGCTTTATCCGGTTTAGCATTCTCAAAGTTCGTTCGAATGGCCGGCTTATGGGAAAGATCAACACGCGAGACAAATGGTAAACGCTCCAGTTTTTCCATCTTAAACTCTGCATCCTCATGATCCACATAAAGAAGGGCGTACTTTTGCTTTTTAGAAGCATGGATTAAATGACCATGTTTTTTAATTTGGCGGATATTCTTCATATGTTGAAAATATACAATGATTCCTTGTCGTTTCACCCTCATATAATTCCCTACTTTGTACTGTATTTATGATGATTTTACCAAATGAATCACTTTTCTTCAATCTTCGTTAAGTTAAAAGCTAGAATAGAAACGAAACGCCTGACTCTCATATATTAAAAAAAGAGAATCAGGCGCTTTATGTCTGCTGCAGATGTTCGAGCACCTGTCAGTTCCTTATATTATGTTACGAAGCACAACCGCAGCCTCCGCCAGATCCACATCCGCATCCTGAGTCTGTAAACACCATTCCATTTCTCGGAACTTTAATCTGTTCGCTTACACTAAAGGCTACACTCTGACTTATTTCATCCAACAGCTTTTGCACTTCACGTTCTGCTTTCTTAAAACGAGCCACTTTCTCATGCATGTCCATCTCACGCTTTACACCTCTGACACGTTTCATAATGTTGCTATAATCAGGGTGGTAACGACCAAAGCGCTGCACGTCTTCATATTGATCTTTCATATTCGTGAAATCCTGAATCAGCCTCTGTGCATCTGCATCGGACCCAAGCTCTTGTTTAGCTTGTTGATAGTTTTGCATGACCTCTGAATCCATTACCATTTTACCAATCGATTCAGACTGGTCTAATATATCGACAATTTCCATTGTGGCTAACATAGTTGGTGTCACCTCCTCCTATATTGTACCAAATATACAAGTAGAATAAAATGAAGAAGCACGCTATTCTTCTAGAAGGAATTTTAATGACACCGGATTTTTCTCCCCCCTTACCTATGCGTTAAGCTTTGAGTAACTTGGCATTGATCGCTACCACAATCGTACTCAGACTCATGAGGATAGCCCCAACGGCCGGGCTCAGAACTATTCCAACCGGTGCCAGGATCCCTGCCGCTAATGGAATAGCGACGATGTTGTATCCTGCGGCCCACCATAAATTCTGAACCATTTTTTTGTATGTGTTTTGGGATAATTCAACAATCGATACAATGTCTTTTGGATTGCTTTTAACTAAAACAATATCAGCGGTTTCAACAGCTACATCTGTTCCGCTGCCGATCGCTATCCCAACATCAGCTGTCGCCAACGCTGGGGCGTCATTGACTCCATCCCCTGTCATAGCTATCTTTCTTCCATCACCCTGGACTTTCTTTACCTGGTCTGCTTTATGATCAGGCAGGACTTCTGCATACACTTCATCCATGCCCAGCTGGCCAGCAACCCAATCGGCCACTTTCTGATTGTCACCAGTCAACATGATCGAATGAATTCCTTTTTCCTTAAGAGCAGTAATCGCCTCTTTCGCTGAATCCCGCACCATATCAGCCAGGGCTATCATGCCAGCCAATTGTCCATCGAGCAGAACAAACACAACCGTTTTTCCTTCTTCCGAAAGCTTTTCAAATGATGTAGTATCGTAGGATATATCTTCATCTCTTACATATCGCGGGCTGACAACGGCTACTTGTTTACCCGCGACCTCTCCTTGCAGTCCTTCTCCCGTCAAGGATGCAAAGTTCTCGACCGCATCCAGAGAAACATCAAGTTCCTCTGCCCTTTCGATGATTCCTCTTGCAAGCGGATGTTCTGAATTCTGTTCAGCACTTGCTGCCCAGTAGATCACATCTTTTTCCTCAAAGCTTCCAGCAGGAATTATATCCGTAACCCCGAATTCGCCTTTGGTGAGAGTTCCGGTTTTATCAAAAATAACAGCATCCAACTGGCGCGCGTTCTCGAATTGGGTACGGTTTCGAATTAACAAACCTTTTTTTGCAGATATAGCGGTTGAAACAGCGACGACTAATGGTGCAGCCAGTCCCAATGCATGCGGACAAGTAATTACCATAACTGTGACCATTCTTTCTACCGCTACATCAATGGCCGCTCCGATCGCAATCCAAACGATAAACGTCACGATTCCTGCCGCTAATGCCAAGTAAAACAGCCATTTCGCAGCCCGGTTAGCCAAATCCTGGGCACGAGATTTCGAGCTTTGTGCTTCTTGAACCAGGTTAATGACTTGTGAAAGGTAAGTGTTCTCACCAATATTTTTCACGGCAATAGTCAGACTGCCTTCTTTATTAATCGAACCGCCAATCACTTCATCTTCCTGCGTCTTTTCAACAGGAACGGACTCCCCTGTTAACATCGATTCATCGATCGCTGACTTCCCTTCAAGGATTGTACCGTCCACAGGTATTTTTTCACCCGGTTTCACTAACACATGATCTTCATGACTCAGCTCATGAATCGGCACATCTTCTGTTTCCCCACCTTCGTTGACACGATGCGCCTCATTTGGCATTAGTTTAACCAGTTCCTGTAAAGCATTCGAGGCTCCCATGATTGACTTCATTTCAATCCAATGACCAAGCAGCATAATATCGACTAACGTGGCAAGCTCCCAGAAGAAATTACGCCCCTCCCAGCCGAAAACGACCAGAGAACTATAGCCATAGGCGACGACGATGGCAAGGCCAATCAGTGTCATCATCCCTGGGTTTTTATTTTGCAGCTCGTCCACAGCCCCAATTAAAAAGGGCCAGCCCCCATAAAAGAATACAAATGTAGCCAAAGCAAATAACACATACTGATCAAATGGAAAAGTAAATTCGAGACCAACAAAATTCTGGATCATTGGAGATAAGATCAAGATTGGAATTGTAAATAGAAGAGAAATATAAAAACGCTTCTTAAAATCTGCTACCATATGTTTGTGATGACTATTATGATCGTGATGACCGTGATGTTCTTGGTCGTGATGGTGTTCATGTGAGTGATGAGCGTGATGCACCTGCTCGTCATGGTTTTCATGTGAAGAATGATCTCCATGGGCTTGTTTATGCTTATGACTTCTATGTTCTTGATGATGATTACTTTCGTTTGGCACTGTAACTAACCTCCTATTATCCATTAGTTATGTTCATATCTATCCGCTTTATTTATATACATATACCCCGTATGTGTATATGTAAAACCCACAAACCAATTTTGTAGCGTAAACGTGTTTAAAGACTCCATATTTGTTTTATGGCTATTTGCATTGATGTGAACGGCTGAAATATATGTAATCGTGTACAACAGCAATAACCCAGAGGAGAGACCCCTGGGTTTTTTGACATATCAAGAAATATGTGCAGGCTTAATAATAAGGATAGCCGATGGTTTCTTGCCTTGAGTTTTGTTTGTTTTCCTGTTGAATGTTCGTAATCAGCTGTTGAATCTGTCCGATCGCTCCATTTAGTTCATCGATATGCTTAGAAACATCTTCCCAATTGACATCCTGCATCAAATCTCCAAATTGCTTCATCCAATCCTTTTTATTCCCATCATTTTTTGCTTTTGTTTTCGGTAAGGATGTCCAGAAAGGATCATCTTCTCCTAGAATCATCCACTTTTCATAATAGCTTTGGATAAGTTTATGGTTCTTCCTTAGCTGACTTTTCACATTAGGATTGGCATCTACAAAATCCTTAAATTGCTGGACGCTTGGGTGCAAGATCTTTTCACTCATGTGTACACACCTCACTATAGAAAACTACTCTTCAGCCTATGCATTTTGCCTATAATATGTTCAAGGCAAGGCGAGGAAATTCTGGGTGTAATACAATTGATCCACCCCAACACCTAAATGGGTGTATCGTTCATCAAGCAAGGATTCACGGTGGCCTTTACTATTTATCCATCCATGGATAGCAGCAGTTGAGTCGATATACTGAGCCGCGATATTTTCGCCTGCTCTCGTGTAGGGAACATTTGCTTCCATCAGCCGTTCCCCCACCCCATCTCCATTTTTTGAATGATGAGAGAAATAATTATGTTCATTCATATCTTTACTATGACTAAACGCTACCTTTGCTGCCTTGTGATGAACCTTCAATGAGTCCACTTCATGTCTCTGACGGATATAATTGGTCATCTCGAAGATTTGCTGCTCAGCGCCCTGATTGATCTCCTCCCACTCCTCTGCTGTAAGGATCTGAGGTGTCGGCAGATCCCCTCTATACGTAAGTTGATAGGGCTGCTGTTCCAATAAAATATCATTTCTAACTGCACGAACAGCTGATAGCTCTTCGGTAAATGTATCAAAATAAAGCTGTGCAGACCATCCATCCTCTAATGGAATAAGCGGCCTTGTTTCTAGATCTTTTTCGGTAAGTTGAAAGGCATACATTCCACTCTGGATCGACACATCTGATTGGAAATTGTAAGCCTGGTTTAATTGGCGATAACTTGTCCCAATAACTAGCTGTTCATTTGGATTTTCGCTAAAAGTAACTGCCGTAACTACTTCCCCATCGAGAACACCTATTTGAAAATAACGATCTTTTCCTGAATACACCCACCACTCATACCCGTATGGACTTTGATCAATTCGATCCGGCTCCTTAAACTGTGATAGAATTTCCTCACTTGAAGCCCCAAGCCAGGAGAAGAATGTTTTCTGTTCTTCCTGCTTTGCCTGACTATTTTTCGTAACAGCCTGCTCAGGTGGCGCTGTGTCTATGATGGACTCGGCTGATGATTGAGGTTCCGGAGGGTCTGTATGATCTAAAAACAAGTAGCACGCCCCACTTAATAGAATAAATAGCAATCCCACAGCAATCGAATTCCTCATCGCCCAACTCCTTCCTATTAACCTTCTTACTATACTATAAGCTAGACTTCTCGTTTCTAGAACAAAACTGATATATATGGTAGAGGATGAGCACTACTGGATAAAGATGGAGTTATAGAGGAAGTCGTCTAAGATTGGAATTCAAGGGAAGTTCCATTTCTCGGCTTATTATAGAATTTCAGCTTTTATTGCTGAAACTCTTTTAATAAGTTGTGGGCTGAACAAATAAGACGACCCAGGGCAATGGGCCGTCTTTTCGTTGCATTTAATGAAGCTCTGGACGCTCTGAAATGTCGTGCAAAGCTACACCAGCAGCATGATCTGATTTCTGATCAAGTGACAAATCACCAAGCGCAATAATACCTGTCAGTTTTCCATTTTCAACGACAGGCAGTCGGCGTACCTGGTGCTCGGCCATCTTCTTTCCGGCTTCCTCAAGGGTCGTATCTGGGCTGATGTGATACAGATGCTCACTCATCACTTGTTGAATAGGGGTAGAATCTGGATTCTTATCAGCATATCCTCGGATAACTAAGTCTCTATCGGTTACCATACCCATTAAATGCCCACTTTCATCACATATAGGCACGGCTCCAACATTTTCCTGTTTCATCATAGATGCTGCATCGAATAAGGTATCACTCGTTTGACACACAGATACATCACTCGTCATTACGTCTTTAACGGTCTTCATGAATATCCTCCTTTAATTCAGCCGTCGATATGTATTGTTCCCGAATTCCTAAATTTATTACATGCACGGCTAGGCAATTTATAGTATAATTAAGTTATTGTTGGTAAAGTATGTATAGTAATAGCAAGGCTGTTCACAGCGAATTGCAACTTGTTCTTTTTCATACTAAAATGAGGTAAGATACATAAAATTTGTGAGGTGTATGCAATGAGATTAGAAGGTACTGGAATCGACGGATTAGTAATTGACATTAAACGACTCACTATGATCATGGAAAGTAATGGGTTTATTTTAGGCGGATCCTGGGATTATGAAAGAGTTAGTTATGATTACAGAATTGACTCACCAGAGAAAAACAAAACGTACTACATCCGCATTCAAGGATATGCGCTGGAGGGTGACGTGGATAAAGGAAATGCTGTGATCCATCTGCTGACACCGCTGTTAGGAAAACACCACTATCCACATGGGGTAGAATACGGAGAACAAGAAGGATTTTCTTCAAGTATTATTGATAAAGCGAACAATTTAATTAAAAAATTGCAAGAGCATGTAGCCGCACATCAAACCACATAACAACTTCAAAGACTAGCTGAAACTTATTCAAGAGTCGCCCACCCACTCTGGTGAGCGACTCTTTTCCTCGTTATAATTAAAAATACAAAGTTAGAAGGGAGCCACCTTATAAATTGTTCAGCTATCTTACTAAGCGTCAATGGACACTTATCCTCCTTACGATAGTACTCATCGTTATTGGGTATTTTATATTACCGATTTCTGTTCCGCTAATTGCCGCACTCGTCACTGCCTTGTTTTTAAACCCTTCCATACGCTGGATCCAGTTTCGGCTTCGAGTAAATAGGAAGATGGCGGTAATTATGGTCTTTCTGCTTTTTCTTCTTTTTATCGGGTTACTCGGAACATATGCTGTAACCAGAGCAGTCACTCAAATCATTCATCTGGCAGACAATGCGCCTACCTACATTAATCAGATTAACAATGTGTTTATTCACTGGGAAAATAATATGGATAACTTCACAAAGAATATGCCACCGGAATTTGTAGAAAAAGTAACAAACGAATTAATGAGTACACTCGATTCGACCACCCAAGCAATAAGTCAGAGGTTACAGCTAGGCAATATCGCTGTCTTAGCAGCAAAAATTCCTGAATACCTTGTGAGTTTTCTTGTGTATCTGATTGCTTTATTCTTATTTATGCTGGAAATGCCACGCCTCAGAGAAAATCTACATAACCAGCTAACCGAAGCTACTTCTGAAAAAGTAAAATTCATGAATGCCCGCTTATCTTATGTTGTTTTTGGATTTTTAAAAGCACAATTCCTTGTTAGTATTATCATCTTTATCGTTTCGCTTATCGGCTTGTTGTGGATCGCCCCAGAAGTAGCTATCGTCATGGCGCTGATCATCTGGGTGATTGACTTCATTCCAATTATAGGTTCAATTGTGATCTTAGGGCCATGGTCATTGTACATGTTTATCACAGGGGATATTCCACTCGGAACACAACTGGCTGTATTAGCAATTATCCTGCTTGCTATACGTAGAACAGTTGAACCGAAAGTAATGGGCAGCCACATTGGTTTGTCTCCGTTAGCCACTCTGATTGCCATGTATCTCGGCTTACAGCTCATCGGGCTTACAGGCTTTATCCTAGGCCCGCTTACTCTAATCGCTTTTAACTCGGCTAAAGAAGCCGGGATTATTAAGTGGAATTTAAAGCTATAAACAGCACAAATCCCGTGGTCGATGGCTTCCGACTCACGGGATTATTGATGCTGGTCCAGACTTGTACCAGACTTTACAGCACGACTGTATTTTTCTTTCATAAAAGTAATGATAGAGCCTTTTTCAGAAACTTGGATAAATCCATTGTTGAACAAAACGTGTTGAGAAGATATATTACGTTTGTCACATTGGGCTTGTACAGTCTGAACATGCGGCTGCTGAAAAGCCCAGTCACACATCGATTTTACAGCTTCCGTGGCGAAACCCTGATTTCGCTTGGAAACAACCACATAGTAGCCAATTTCGATTATGCCATCCTTGGGCTGCCCCTTAAACCCTATGTCTCCGAGTATTTCTCCGACTTTACGATCCACCATCATCCACGGACCAAACCCGAATTCAGACCTATCGTTTTCTAACAACTCCACATACAAAGGCAAAATCACTTTTAATCCATCATGAGGCCAGGATTTATTACGCGGGTAACCATATGACGTATAAAAACCGATGGGGTTTTTCATTAAAAGCTGGGCCGCTTGAACAGTTATCGGCATAAACCTGATTCGTTCCGTGGCATGTTCCACCTAATCCTCTCCTTTAGTTGTTATAAAAACAGCAATTAGACTGATTCATCTAATTGCTGTCCGCTTAAAATCCAAAAATTGCCTTTAGCATGCTGGTCGTTTTTCCACCTTCATAAATCACATATAACAACAGGTACACCATTACACCGGTGACTGCCGTACAAAACCAGATGATACTCGTAACTGGACCAACTTTTCGATGCTTTATTAAATTTCGTTTAAAAGCTAACGTCAAGGTCACAATTCCAAACACCGCTCCTACTGTAGCAAGGATAATGTGAAAAATCAGGAAAACAGTGTAGTAAATTTTAATATCATCAGGACCGCCGAAGCTGGTATTCCCGACGAAGATCGTGCGGCTCATGTAAATAATGAAAAAGATCAATGCACTGATAGATGCAGCTATCATAGCCTTTCTATGTGCTTGAGGTTTATTTACAACAATTAACCGCCAGCCAATAGCAATTAATATCGCGCTTAGTACTATAAAAAAAGTACTTAGTGTGGGTAATAATGGCATGTGCGTTCTCCTTTTCGATAAATCTTACGACAAACTTCATAGGTGAGGATAAGCTCTCGGCATTACGAATCCGTTTGCATTTGGCTTGGAAGTGGATCAATGGTATCACGCTCGCGATTAAACCAGCTGAAAAAGATCTGAGCAATAATGTAGCCAAAAATGATCTCTTGCGAAACTTTCATGACGATTCCGCCCAACCGCTGATCATGCAGCACTGGCATTGGAGTAAAGAAACTAGGACCACTTAATTGACTTGAGATGCCTGTCAGAACATCTGTAGGCACACATAAACTCATCGCCTGCAGCCATGCACCTGCTTGGGAATACGTTTCATAAATAGGGGCGCCTGCAAAAATAATCAAACCGCATGCTGGTGTAATTAAAACACCGTTAGCAAATATGTAGCCAATTTTTAAAATAGGGCTTAAACGATCTGTTTTATCTAACGGGGAATAAACGGCCCACCACATACAAAATGCGGTAAATAAAATGCCGGTAGTAATTAGTGCATGAGTCCATTCACTCGATTTAGCATAATCAAACACCTGTGGCATGTGATAAATCGAGAAAAATCCGTTAAATAATAACAGGGCAAGCAACGGTCTTGTTAAAAAACTAAGAACTGACTTTAGTCCTCGCACTTCAAAAACTTTTTGCCAAATCCAAACAGGAATCCCCTTAATAATAAGGATTGGAAACAATAGGTAATAAAGTGCCATTTGTATCATATGTGCGGTAAACATAATATGGGACAGTAAGTCGATTGGTGAACCCTTGATAACATATAACAATGCCATCCCAATATAAAACATTACCTGCTGACGCGCTTCAGGTCTTGTTTCCCCTTTTTTACGCCAAGGTCCGGTTATCATAAAGTATAGGAACGAAAGTACTAAAACAAAAAGCAAATAATAAGGACTCCATAGCGCTCGAAATCCGAATATTTGAAGTTCTAACCACATGGGTGTCTCACCTCAGATTGTATAGACTTGTTACCTCTCTATTTTAACTAATTTTCACCTAAAACACGAGCCTTGTCCAAGATCTTTTTTAATGTTCATAAATTGGACATAAAAGAAAAAGACCGGAGCGCCCGGTCTTTTGTCTTCTTTACCACCAAATAATAGTCGTAAAGGTAATGATCGTCAATATGGCAACACTAATTCCTCCGTACATCATCATGGCCACCATGTCATGACCTTTATTCTTCATATGCATGAAGTAGTACAGTTGGAAAAGGACTTGCACAACTGCCAATATGATCAATGTAGGGATGAGAAAATACGAGTTAACCTCAAGCAGCACCATGCTAAATGCGATGATTGTAAATAGAATCATCATCACAAAACTAATTACTTGCTGTTTCATTTCTTCCTTATGCTGCCGCTTCTCAAAGTCCATTTGCTGACTAGGTGATTTAGAGTGATTCGCCATCCATTACCCCACCTTTCCCATCAAATATACGACAGTAAAGATAAATACCCATACAACATCAATGAAGTGCCAGTATAAACTTGCAATATAAAACTTTGGTGCATTATACAAGTTCAGGCCACGTCTTGAATTACGAATCATTAGCGCCGTGATCCATGATAAACCAAATAGAACATGACCACCATGGAACCCAACTAACGTATAAAAAGCAGATCCGAATGCGGAAGAACGGAATGTGAATTCATATTCGTGAATGTAGTGTACGAATTCGTAAATTTCACAGCCTAGAAATCCGAGCCCAAGCACGACAGTAACACCAAGCCATAACTGCATTTTGCCGAAATCATTGTTCTTCATGTGGTACATCGCGTACACACTTGTCAAAGAACTCGTTAACAGCAGCATCGTCATAATAAACACCAGCTCTAAGCCAAACAGGTGTTCAGGAGTATTCTCCCCCATTGTTGAGCCGTTTAATGCAAGATATGTTCCAAATAAACATGCAAACAATACGGTTTCTCCGCCAAGGAAGAACCAAAAGCCTACGAATTTATTCTTACCTTCAAGGGTGGCTTTTTCCGGCTCATGTGGCATTTCTTTTGGATTCAGTACATCCTCATTACTCATTACTCGCCAGCCCCCTTCTCAAGATCTTCTTTATGAATATGGTGTCCAAGATCATCTTTGACTGAACGTGTCAACATAGATCCAAGGGTAATACCCATTCCGATAAATACGAGAGTTAACCACATTTTATCATCCACTTGATAGATAAATCCAAATCCTGCAATAAACAACCCTAATGACATTAAGAACGGAAGAATAGAGTTGTTTGGCATGTGAATATCACCAAGCGGTTCAGCAGGGGTCATCCCTTTCTTACCATCACTTTTCTCAACCCATAGCGCGTCAAGACCGCGGACAAGCGGAGTTTGTTTGAAATTATAATGTGGCGGTGGTGATGGAATTGACCATTCAAGCGTACGGCCATCCCAAGGGTCACCGCTAACTTTCTTACCTTTTACGGCAGTTTGAACAATGTTATAGATGAAAACAAGCGTACCAATCGCCATTAAAAATGCTCCGACTGTACTGATCATGTTCCCTACTTCTAGTCCCTGCCCTTCCTGATAAGTCCAGTAACGACGTGGCATTCCAATCAAGCCTAAGAAATGCTGAATAAAAAACGTCATGTGGAATCCAATGAAGAAGAGCCAGAATGTCCACTTGCCTAAAGCTTCATTTAAAACCTGCCCGAACATTTTCGGCCACCAGTAATGGAGGGAAGCGAAAATACCGAACACGAGGCCACCCACGATAACATAGTGGAAGTGAGCGACTACAAAATAAGTATCGTGGTACTGGTAGTCAGCAGCTGCAGCAGCCAGCATAACCCCCGTCATACCTCCGATGGTGAAAGTTGGGATGAAAGCAACCGACCAAAGCATTGCCGAATTCATCTTAATGTTACCGCCCCACATTGTAAACAGCCAGTTGAATATCTTAATACCGGTTGGAACAGCAATCGCCATTGTAGCTACGGCAAAGATCGAGTTAGCAATCGGCCCCAATCCTACTGTGAACATGTGGTGAGCCCATACCATGAAAGCTAAAAAGCCAATTAATACCGTTGCAAATACCATGGCTGAATAACCAAACAGGCGTTTTTTAGAAAAGGTAGAAAAGATTTCACTAAAAGCACCGAAAGCAGGAAGAATCAAGATATATACTTCCGGGTGTCCAAAGATCCAGAATAAATGCTCCCAGATCATCGCGTTACCGCCTAGAGCAACATCAAAGAATGCAGACCCAAACATGCGGTCAAACATCATAAGGAAAAGACCAACAGTCAATGCCGGGAAGGCAAACAGGATCAATGTACTCGTTACAAAGACAGTCCATGTAAACAACGGCATACGCATATATGTCATACCAGGGGCACGCATATTAACGATCGTAACAAGAAAGTTAATACCCCCTATTAACGTTCCGGCTCCGGCAATTTGCAGACCCATCACATAATAGTCCACTCCATGGCCTGGCGAGGTGGTCGAAAGTGGTGCATAGTTCGTCCAGCCCGCATCTGGAGCGCCAGTAAACCAAGATATGTTTAATAATAACCCACCAAATAAAAACAGCCAGAAACCTAGTGAGTTCAAAAATGGAAAAGCTACATCTCGTGCTCCAATTTGCAATGGTACGACGGCATTCATTAAAGCAAATATAATCGGCATAGCTGCCAGAAAAATCATTGTTGTACCATGCATCGTTATCATTTCGTTATACAGTCCAGCGGATATGAAGTTATTACTAGGCTCCATAAGCTGGATTCGAATTATCATCGCTTCAAGCCCGCCGATCAGGAAAAACAGACCACCGGAGACCAAATAAAGATGGGCAATCTTTTTATGGTCAACCGTTGTTAAATAATCCCAAATCGCAGCGCCGAGTCCACGATTTTGAGCAACAGCAGTACTCACGCTTTAACCTCCCTTAAAACCTCTTTCTCGTAATTATAAATTATTCTTGGTTGTTTTTACCTGCAGAATCAGGTGTCACTTCTGAATGTTTAAGCTGCAGCAGGTAGTCTGCAATTTTGCTTGCTTCCTCTTCAGAAACTAAATTGGCCGGCATTTGGTTGCCAGGCTTGATTTCATCAGGGTTCACAATCCAATCAACCAGGTTCTCTTTCGTCGGTTCAAGAATTCCTGCAATCATTGTACGGTTTCCAAAATTGGTTAGGTTTGGTGCAATACCAGCACCGCCGCTTCCAATCGCGTGACAACTCATACAGTTGTTATTAAATAATTCTTGACCCTCTTGTGCAGAGGCTGTCTCTGGTTGAGCTTCAGGATCAACATTTTTCATATCCTCAACCCACTGGTCAAATTCTTCAGGACTGACGGCAATTACTTTAAAGTCCATTAAGGAGTGCGACGGACCACAAAGCTCAGCACATTGTCCCCAGTAAACGCCTTCTTCAAAAGCTTCTAAGTACATCGTATTAACATTTTCGCCCGGATTTGTGTCCATCTTACCTGCGATGGAAGGGACCCAGAATGAGTGAATTACATCACTCGACTTTAAATCTAAGTATACGCGTTCACCAGTTGGAATATAAAGGTCCTGACTTGTTGTGATTTCCTGTCCTTTATAATTAAAGTGCCACCAGTACTGATTACCAGTAACCTCAATGGTTAATGCGTCCTCATCATTCTTAGCTCCAGTATCTGCTAAGTCAAACGTAGCTTGTACAGTAGGAACAGCTAGTACTAGAAGTAAAATAATTGGGATCACTGTCCAAATTATTTCTAAAGCTTTGTTACCTTCTGTTTGTTTAGGGATATAATCTTCCTGTCCCTTTTTCTGACGATAACGAATTAACACAAACGTGTAGATCGCCATTACGATAATAAATACAAAAAGCATTATCGCAATACTGATCATCATAAGATCAAATAATAAATTCGCTCCATATCCTTCTGGCTTTAGTGCAGTCATATTCTCAACCCCGCATCCCGATAGGAAAAGGGTTAATGCGCCAAACAAGATCAAGGAACGGAACTTTCCCATCCAACCTCTCATTGAGTGATACCTCTCTTTCTCTTTTGATTGAATTATATTATTGGAACTAGCTCTTAGAAAGAGTCAGTTACCTTAAAAAGAAACTGGCAATGTGACAAGCACCATCGTTAAGAATAGGATTGTCAAATAGTTCAAGGAATAAACAAACATCCACTTGGCCCATTTATAATCATCTTTCATTAAGAATCCGGCTAAACCCAGTATCAACCAGCCAAATGACAAGACGAAGGCCACAGTTAGAAATATTCCTCCCAAAGAAACTAAGTATATCGGTAATGGCAATAAACAAGCTACATAAACAACTACTTGCCGTTTGGTCATTTTAAAACCATGTACAACCGGAAGCATTGGTATTCCAGCTGCTTTGTAATCCTCTTTTTTCTTCATGGCTAAAGCTAAAAAATGAGGAGTTTGCCAAATAAACATAATTAAAAATAGGATAACTGCTTCTAACCGTAGTCCCGGTTCAACAGCAGCCCAGCCAATTAATGGCGGAACAGCACCGGAAAAACTTCCAATTACCGTGTTGATTGTGTATTTTCTCTTAGACCACATGGTGTACAGCACAACATAAACAAACCAGCCAAATGCTCCAAAGAGGGCAGCTTCTAAGGTTGTGAATAACAGAATAATAAAACCAAGGCTCGAAGTGCCAATCCCCATCCATAAAATTACAGACAATGGAATAGACCCCGTAACAGTGGGACGGCTGACCGTTCGTGTCATAATGTGATCGATATCTCTATCATACCAGTTATTAATAATACATCCACCCGCAATTAAGAAAGCGGTTCCGAACATGGTCAATATGAATGTCAGCCAATGACCGGCGAAGCCTGTACCGGTAAAATACATGGCAAGCCAGAACCCTGTAAACGTTGTAATCAGATTGGAGTTTATTATTCCGACTTTAATTAAGCTTTTTATATCAGCTATCATTGACGTTTCACGGACAGTTGAATTGTTCACAACATGTGAAGCACCAGGTTCAACTGTTCTAGGGTTGTCCATCGAAATATCTTCCCTCCTTCTTTCTTTTATAGCATTGGCAAGTTAGCTATAAATCAGTCATCATTTTCCACAAAAGTAAGCAATTCATGGAAACATCAAAATAATTGTATCATGGAATTTCACTTCAATCTATTTTTCCTTTACAATTTTATTTAAATGTGACAAATATGTGACACTTTTTTTGCAAAGGCTTACCTCTTCTTCTATCTAGGAAAAAATAAACTGACACCTTTATAGTTCTAGCAAATTACGAGCGACAATGCAAGGGCTTGACAAAGTAATCATATTGTTTTATTAGAAAAAGACCTGACACTTATTACAGGTGCCAGGTCTTTACTATACTATTCAAATTCGATGAGTAAATCCTCTACATGGATCGCTTCATTATTACCGACATAAATTTCTTTGATCACACCATCAAATGGTGCTTGAACTGTCGTTTCCATCTTCATGGCCTCGGTAATCATGAGATGATCGCCCTTTTGAACTTTGTCACCTTTTTCGGAAAGAACCTTAATGACCGTTCCCGGCATACTCGCTCCAATATGTTTAGTGTTTGATTTATCTGCCTTTGGCCGTTGTTGGACCGTAGCTTTTACATTCAAGTCTTTAATAACCACTTCACGGGGCTGGCCGTTTAATTCAAAGTAGACCGTTCTCGTTCCATCGGCATGGGGTTCACCAATCGAAACGAGTTTGACAATCAACGTTTTCCCTTGTTCGATCTCCACTTCAATTTCTTCCCCAAGACGCATCCCGTAGAAGAATGTTGGTGTATCCAGAACTGACATGTCGCCATATTGTTCAGTAAATTTGTGATAATCCATGAACACTTTAGGATACAGAGCATGGCTGATCATATCAAAACTAGTAACCTGACGATCTAGCTTATGGAACAACGTTTCCTTTAAATCCTTGAAATCGACGGGGTCCAACAGCTCACCTGGGCGTTCGTTAATCGGCTGTCTGCCTTTTAATACAATTCGCTGCAGCTCTGAAGGAAATCCTTCATAAGGCTGCCCTAAATAGCCCTGAAATAGTTCCACAACACTATCTGGGAAAGCTAGTGATTCACCTTTTTCATAAACATCATCTTCATTCAACTCGTTCTGAACCATGAATAAGGCCATGTCGCCGACCACTTTGGAAGACGGTGTAACTTTAACAATATCCCCGAACATATCATTTACTCTGCGGTACATTCGCTTAACTTCATCCCAGCGGTCTGCTAAACCAACGGCTCTTGCCTGCTGCTGCAGGTTACTATATTGACCGCCAGGCATTTCATGATGATAAACTTCGGTATGCGGCGCCTTCATGCCGCTTTCAAAGTCAGTATAGTACTTCCTTATGTCTTCCCAATAATGTCCTAATTGTTCGTACGCATCAATATCGACATTCGGTTTGCGGTCGCTGCCTTCCAGTGCATAGTACAGCGTATTGGCACTAGGCTGAGAGGTGAGTCCGGCCATGGAGCCTGTTGCCACGTCCACTACATCAACTCCTGCTTCAACGGCACGTGCGTAAGTAAAGATACCATTGCCGCTCGTATCATGGGTATGAAGATGGATCGGAATATCAATCGTCTCTTTCAGGCTCGAGATAAGCTGATAAGCTGCTTCAGGCTTAAGCAGTCCGGCCATGTCTTTAATGCCAAGGATGTGGGCCCCGGCGTCCTGAAGTTCTTTAGCTAAGTTTTGATAATACTTCAGATCATATTTAGGTCTGGATGAATCCAAAATATCACCTGTATAACACATCGCTGCTTCAGCAATCTTATTGTTTTCCCGCACCGCATCAATGGTTAGTTTCATTCCTTCAACCCAGTTTAGACTATCAAAGATTCTAAAGACATCAATCCCAGCGTTGGAACTCTTCTCCACAAATTCGCGAATCAGGTTATCCGGATAATTTTTATATCCTACTGCATTAGAAGCACGCAACAGCATTTGGAAAAGTACATTAGGAGATTTCTTCCGTAATGTCAGCAATCTCTCCCACGGATCTTCGTTTAGAAATCGATACGAAACATCAAAGGTCGCCCCGCCCCACATTTCGAGTGAGAATAAGTCAGGGAGCAAACGCGATGTTGGTTCTGCGATTGTTTGTAAATCTTTTGTTCTTACCCTTGTTGCCAGCAGTGATTGATGAGCATCACGGAAGGTTGTATCTGTCAGCAGGACTTCTTTCTGCTCTTTCAACCATTTTGCCAGACCATCCGGGCCTCTTTCATCTAAAATCTGTTTCGTTCCTCCAGGAATGTCATTTGAATATTTGACCTGTGGAATTCGCGGGTTAGGAAGAGTCGGCTTCTTTCTGCTTCCCTGACCTTCAAAGCCATTGACTGTGCGATCAGCAATATAGCTTAGCATTTTCGTCCCGCGGTCTTTCCGCTTCGGAAAAACAAACAGTTCCGGTGAACGATCAATAAACGTCGTATTGTATACTCCTGATTGAAACTGGCTGTGCTGAATGACATTTTGTAAAAACGGGATGTTCGTTTTAATCCCGCGAATTCTAAACTCTTTCAAGTTACGTACCATTTTATGAGCAGCTTGATCAAAAGTCAGAGCCCATGTTGATAGTTTCACAAGCAAGGAATCGTAATAGGGTGAAATAACTGCCCCTTGGAACCCATTACCAGCGTCAAGACGTACGCCAAATCCACCACCAGTCCGGTATGCCATAATTTTCCCGGTGTCCGGCATGAAATTGTTAAGCGGATCCTCTGTCGTTACACGTGATTGAATCGCATAGCCATGTGTACGGATATCTTCCTGACCCGGAATCCCTACTTGTTTACTATGAAGGTGATGACCTTCTGCAATTAAAATTTGGGTCTGAACTATATCAACACCTGTGATCATTTCCGTTATCGTATGTTCGACTTGAACACGCGGATTAACTTCAATGAAATAAAATTCATCATTGGAGACGAGAAACTCTACGGTTCCCGCATTAACGTAATTTACGTTTTTCATAAGGGTAACAGCAGCATCACATATTTTTTCTCGTAATCCTTCGGGAAGTGATACACTAGGCGCCACTTCTACAACCTTCTGATGACGGCGCTGTACAGAACAATCCCGTTCATATAAGTGAACAATCTGCCCTTCGAAATCACCAAGGATCTGCACTTCAATATGTTTAGGTTCTTCCACAAGCTTCTCAACATAAACTTCGTCACTGCCAAAAGCTGCTTTAGCCTCCGAACGAGCACGGTCATAGGCATCTTGAAGGTTCTCGGCACTACGGACAATCCTCATTCCGCGGCCTCCGCCTCCCATCGCTGCTTTAATCATTAATGGATAGCCATTCTGGTCACCGAAATCCCTAACTTCCTGGAGGCCCGCCACCGGACCATCACTTCCTGGGATGACTGGAATGTCCGCCTGGACTGCCTGATCTCTTGCTTTGACCTTATCACCGAACATATTGAGATGCTCGCTTGTCGGCCCAATAAAGATAATCCCTTCTTCTTCACACCTTTTGGCAAAATCTATATTCTCAGACAGAAAACCGTAACCAGGATGGATAGCGTCTACTCCGACACTTTTAGCTGTTTCAATAATCCCTTCGATATCAAGGTAAGCATCGATCGGCTTTTTCCCTTCCCCGATCAAATAAGCTTCATCGGCCTTATACCTATGGTAGGACCCTGTATCTTCTTGTGAGTACACAGCTACTGTACGGATATTTAACTCAGTACAAGCACGGAAAACACGAATAGCAATTTCTCCACGATTGGCTACTAAAACCTTATCAATTTTCTTTAGTTCCATGATCTCACTCCTTGTTGTCTAGTCCGATGTAAGGGCTCCCTTTCTGGTTCGTACGTTTCTGCCCTTTCTTCCTCTTTGACTTTTACCGTTCTTGCAATGTTATTAAGAATCCCTAAAGAAATCATCATAATAACAAGCGAAGATCCCCCGTAACTTACAAGCGGCAGCGTCACACCTGTAATAGGCAAGAGACCGCTCATAGCTCCTAAATTAATGAAGGACTGAATAGCAAATAACGATGAAATTCCGAGGGCAAGTAAAGATCCAAATGCATCCTTACATCGCCACGATATGTACAATCCTCTCAATACAATGGTAGCCAATAACCCCACTGTGATCACAACACCTATAAAACCCAGTTCTTCCGCAATAACTGCCATAATAAAATCGGTGTGCGGTTCTGGTAGATAACCCAGTTTCTGAACACCTTGTCCCAGTCCAACACCCGTTAGCCCGCCTGTCGCAATCGCAACATATGATTGGATCAAGTGATATCCGTCACTCTGCGGGGCTTCAAATGGCTGATAAGCACCAGTAAACCGGTTGATTCTTTCATCTGTTACGAGTTGTGAACCTGCCATGATTAGAATACCTGCTGTCACTACAACGAGCAGCAGGATATGTTTCCCTTTGATCCCTGAACACATAATAATGACACTAGCCAGCATTCCAATAATCGCCGCAGAACCAATATCTGGCTGCATAATAATTAAACCGAGCAGCACTGAAATGATCACTAGGGGCGGCAGTACAGCTTTAGGAAAATTCCCAATATACTTTTGCTTGTTGGCATACACAGATGACAGGTAAATAATAATGCCAATTTTGACGAACTCTGCAGGCTGGAAACTTAACGGCCCAAGGTCATACCAGGATAACGAATTATTGACCGCCATCCCGAAGGGGAACAACCCGATTAATAAAACGACCATTAGCAGTACGGTCGCTTTGGCCAATCGTTTAAAGTGACGATATGGGAAAGCGGACATAAAGAATAAAAGGATAATTCCTAGAACCATCCATTGTAGCTGCTTGACCAAATAATGATTACTGGATACGTCAAGAACAACAGGCCCGTATACCATACTCGCACTATAAACCATGACAGTGCCAAAAGATACTAAAGCAATAGGGGCAAAAAGTAATGTGAAGTCATAGGTTTTCAATCGTTGTAACATATCATTCATCCCTACTATGTATATTTTCTATAAAAGTTGTCACAATTCCTTCTTATATGACAATTCTGATTATTTACATACTTAAAGCTATATGAAAGCGCTAACGGGTATAAAAAAACTCAAATTACAACAAGTACGTCGCAATTTGAGTTCTTCCGTCACGAATTCTGAGCAGCTTCATGTAAAACATTGAGTTGTTTTTCTAAGTTATCCAGTATTGTTTTGCCTTCCTCTTCACTGATTAAGTGCAAGCGCACAGCAAAATGTATCTCACGTGACAACCCAAACATTTGAGTATCTAGAACTTCCTCATATAAAGGACACTGAGGCATAGTCAAGTTGTCCATTTGTACTTTTATTAATCGTAAAATTTTATCAGCATCAGCTTTTAGAAGGGCGTAGGCCTTTTCACGATGATCCACAGCCACATCAGACAACATTAAGATCCCCTCCAGTAACAAACTTTCTTCTATTAATAGTATCGTTTCATTTGAAAAATTGCAACAAACTATTAGGGATTTGACTAAAAAATCGAAAGGTCGTAGCGGTTCGACAACATTTCAAGCAACTTTAATCCAACGACACTATTACCTTTTGAATCAAGAGCAGGACCATAAACGGCAATGCCCCCAAAACCATTTAGAGAACCCATTACTCCGCCAGATACCCCACTTTTTGCTGGTATACCCACTTTAATCGCAAATGAACCGGACGCATCATACATCCCACATGTGACCATGAAGGTCTTGCATATTCTGGCAAAATGTTTAGGAATAATTTGCCTGCCTGAATTCAAATCTCTGCCTTCATTTGCAAACAATGCGCCAATCTTTGATAGATGTAGCACATTCAGTTCAACCGAGCATTGCTTTGTATAGGCATCGAGGGTCTCTTCTACACTTCCTGTGACAACTTTATGCTGCTTTAAATAATAAAGTAAGGATCGGTTTAAGAACGCTGTTTCAAATTCGGAGGATGCCACTTCACTATTAAAACGAATTGAATGATCATCTGTCATTTCATGAATGAAACTCAGCAGCCTGCCCACTTTCTCGTCCGGAGTCTGACCGTGAATCATATTCGACACCGCTAACGCTCCAGCATTAATCATCGGATTCAACGGCTTTGAAGGCCGATGCTGTTCCAGCCGGTAAATCGAATGAAACGGGTCACCAGTCGGTTCCATGCCTACCCGTTCGAAAACATAATCTTCCCCGTTATCAATTAATGCTAGAGCAAGTGCAATGACCTTCGATATACTTTGCAAGGTAAAGCATGTATCCACATCGCCGGCATGGACACAATCACCGTCTAAATAAAAAATCGAAACAGCTAAATCTTCCGGGTTTTGTTTAGCCAGCGCCGGTATATAGTCAGCAATCTGACCATCATAAGCGAACGGTTTGACGTTCTCCAGCCATTCTTCCAATGTAGTCGTTGATATTTTTTCATCCATAAGTAAACCTCCCAGCAATGAAAACATTCTCATTTTTTGCTATGATTGATAAGGCAAGATTTTTAATAGGAAAGGTGGCGCATCACTTGATAGTACAAATATCAGGTCAGGTGAAATTCCCAATAACCCTTGATCCAACCGTCTGGATTTTCGATGACCGAAAACTTACTTATGATGAAGTGTTCCATAATTCACAAGCTTCTTCCCGTAAAGAGGAAGCGGAAGACGAGTTAAAAAGAAAATCACTTCGCTTCGATCGCGAAATGTATCAGCAGAAAATCAATCCGCCGGTAAACAAAAGTCTCACTCGAGCGGAGAAAGAACTCATTAAAACAGAAACATTTTTAATGCCGATCAAACCATTTATTCATACGAGTGAACCGGATCCGAAGGTGACTTCAGCCGTGTTAGTAACTGATGAAGGCGATTATTCGATCGATGCTGACGAATTAGGCGAGTCGCTATTATTATTCTCAAAATCAGGAAAGCCATTAAAAGAAGATGGACCGGTCCACCTGTATTTCAAGGACGGATCAAACAAAGATGCCCCTATCACAGGGATTAAAAAAATTATTTTTGAATGATGGCTAAAGGACAGCAGACAAGCTGTCCTTTTTTTGTATAAAACACTCACATTATCCACAAGCTAATTAAAAAAAGTGAGTGTTTCGTATGAAAACAATACTATTAGTAATCGGCCTGCTCTGCTTGACGGCATGTCAGCAAACAGGTGAAAAACAACTGCTTCAAGAAGGTCAGGGCAACGACTCGGAAATGAAATATGTAACCGATTCAGACCCTGTGGAGGAACCGAACATGTCAAACCAGAAAACAGCTAGTCATTTAGCTAAAATAGCTGTGGAAGAACCTGGCGTGCATGATGCGACAGCAGTTGTTCTTGGGCAATATGCAGCTGTCGGCATCGATGTCGATAAAGACCTGGACCGTGGACGTGTTGGGATGATTAAATTTTCAGTAGCTGAAGCCTTGAAACATGACCCGTACGGAAAAGAAGCCGTTATCATTGCAGATGCAGATGGGGTCGAACGTTTGCGCGGCATCGGTGAAAAAATTTCACAAGGACACCCGGTCCAGGCCGTAACCGAAGAACTGAGTCAAATTGTTGCCCGTTATATGCCGGAGCGACCGATAGAGGACCAGCCTGAATCTCAGGATTCAAACAAAGGGTCTATTCCTGAAAAAGATAAGGAAAAGCTTAAACAACTTGAAAAGGAACAGTCCAAAGAACAGTAAATCACCTCACAAGTCAGTTCATGACCAAAAACAGCTAAATCCATAAGGATTTAGCTGTTACTTTTTTCTAGAATTTCCCGCTCTTTTTCAGTCAGTTCATTGTAGTACTGGACGCCAAACTGGGATCCCTCAGAAACCATTTTGGAATTTTCCATGTTAGAAACTTCTTCTGGCTGGCCGGCTTCCTCTACAGGCATATCAGCCTTTTGACCATCCTGCATGAAATTAGCCTGCACCGTCTTTGCTTTATCCTTTACTCGCTGACGATTATCCTCGTCTTTCATAAAATAAGCTAATGTTCCTCCAGCCGCTGCTCCTACTGCAGTAAATAACCAACGTTTCTTCATCAAATCATCCTTTCATGTTCTACTAGCACTTATGTTCCCTCAAATTATTTAATTGAAACATATAGATTCAGAAAAATGCGTGATCGAGCTTAACATGTTATGATAAAGGCATAGTGAAAAGGACTTGAGGTGAGGACATGCGTGTAAAATGTGTACTATGCGATACAATTAAGAAAATTGACAGTTATTCTTTACAGGCGAAGCGATTACGAAACCGCAGGATTCACACGTATATGTGTCCGTCCTGCCACGATCGAATTAAAGAAAACACAGAGAAACGTTTGCAAACAGGTGACTTCCGTTTCAATCGAGAAAGAAAACGCGAAAAACATTTATCATAATCTTAGATAGAACAAAAGCCCTGACTCCAAATAGTCAGGGCTTTTGTTTATGATTGGCGGCTTTCACGGCCGCTCCGTTCTTTATGAAGCCGCACTCGGTAAGTACCTAAAATTAACGCTGCCACCATTAGACTTTCGGCAATCGGCAAATTCAATCCTAAAATCAAGGTAAGTATGAATGTCCCTACAACAAGCACCGCGTAAACAACAATCGATTTTGCGAGGGGCAGTTTTCTGGCAAAACCCAGCTTAAACGTAACAATCGCTAAGACTACAACCGTTAAATATAAGAGAAAAAACGAGCGAAACAATACAGCCACTTCCGCTTCGTTATTCAAATTCACTTCACTTCCCAGTCCTCTAAAAAAGAAGTCAGCCACCGGCCATAAATCTGCTGGCACCGTTAAAGTGGACGTTTTCTCCATATGGATGGACCCCCTTTACCATCTTTCTCTTCTCCACATCCATCATACTAAATCATTCCTATCAATGCCACTGTTCTTTTCTCGAAGGTTTCATTTCCTCAATCATTTTCTTTCCCTCCGTTTTCTATTATAATGAGAGAGAATGGGGTGAACATAGATCATGAATTGGAATATGTTTGGACTTGCCTTCTTGGTCATTTTATCTTTTGTACTGGTCGGTTTCGCCATCGGCCAGCAGTTATTTTGGTTGGCCGTGTTATTGTTTCTAGCCGGCTTTGCCATCATGGGCTTTGGCTTATCGAAAAAAAGAAAGCAACAAAACGCATAAGAAAAAGCTGCCTGAACGGGCAGCTTTTTCTATTGTTTCAAATCAACAAAATTTTCAATGACTTCATTATGGAGTTCAGGATGACAGGCTAAGACCGTCGTTTGATGAAGCATATCGATATCCTGACCATCGGCTGTTGTCACCACACCTCCGACTTCTTTTAAAATAACCACCCCTGCTGCGATATCCCACGGCATGAGCGTCATTGTCAGATAGCCATCGATAATTCCCTCGGCCACAAAGGCGAACTCTAATGCAGCGGATCCGTAAGTACGCGTACTTCTTATTGTTTTGACAAAATCGTGGACACCTTTATGTGAAATATAAGGGTTCTCAGGCAGCATCCACGTTGTATTTAAAGCAAAGATCGACTGATTTAACTGCTTTTCCTTAGGCAGCTGGGCAAGACGATGATGATTCTTATACGCCCCTTCCCCACGAACAGCTGTGTAAATCGTATCTTCCATTACATTGTAAATCAGACCGATCTCGCCTACTCCATCCACATAAACTCCAACAGAGATGGCAAAGTTCCGTTTCTGATGAACGAAATTCATTGTTCCATCAATCGGATCAATGATCCAAATCGTCCCATCTAAACTGGTAATGTCATCCCCAAAGCCTTCTTCTCCAAACACAAAATGATCAGGGTATTGTTTCCTTATCTTCTCAGCGAAGAATTGCTCTGTTTGCTGATCCATTTCTGTCACAAGGTCGTTGGCATTGGACTTTGTTTGAATCGTTCTCGGATCATCAATCTTTTCTCGTATGCGTTGACCTGCTTCAAGTACCCATTCTTCAGCCTGCTTATATAAGTTTGTTCGTTGTAATTTATCCATCTTGGAAAACTCCTTCAAACGGTAGTATCCCTATATCGTATCAGATCCATGCATGAACTGCACATAATTAGCAAAAACTAGAAGTCATCTTTCGAAGATAAAAGTGCTCTCTATCATTTGATGAATCTGGATGGCTGAAAAAGTCTAGAAAGCCCTTTATCCCGAGCATACACACAAAAAAGCTTGTAGAGAAAACGAGGAGTTTCTCTACAAGCTGAGAGCAACTGCTCCAATGCTCTTTTTTAAGATAACCAATCCAGTAACTGTTGACGCAGTTTAGCTAGTCTCACTTTGCATGCATCAATCTGCTCTTGGTCTTGAGCAAGCATCGCATCATGCAAGGTAACTAATTCATAATCAATTTCTAAACGGATGACTGGGAGCCTTTCTTCAGCTTCTTTTTTACGCAACGCTTCCATTACATGTTTCATTGCTCTTTCCTCCCCTTCTAATCCTTAATTATATATATGTCCACAAGTACTGTAAGTTTACTCTATAAATAACCCAATTTACTATAATCCAAACCATTTAAACGCTTTGCTTAGACATCTTCCGCTTATATGATAAAATTCCATTAGAATATAGAGGAGTGAAAAACATGAGTGACTTTACAGGGTTTAATCAAAAAGATTTTGACGTATTTTCCATTCCAGGTCTGGAAGATCGGATGGAAGCGTTAAGGGAAAGAATATCACCTAAGCTTGATACCATTGCTACGGAGCTAGCGCCTGATGTTACTGCGATGACTGGTGATGAAATGTTCGTTCACGTTGCTAAACATGCCAGAAGGACAACAAACCCGCCAAATGATACGTGGGCAGCCCTTGCTTCAAATAATCGAGGGTACAAGAAACTTCCCCACTTTCAAATTGGAATGTGGGAAAGTCATGTGTTTATTTGGTTTGCAGTGATTTACGAAAGTCCTATAAAAGAAGCATTTGGCGAAAAGCTGCTTCAACATAAAAAGGAGATCAGAAGCATTATCCCCGATCATTTCGTCTGGTCAATTGACCATACAAAACCGGATGCTTTTGTACAAGAGGACATAACCGATGAAAAATTTGATGAGATGTTTACAAGGCTGAAGCAGGTGAAAAAAGCTGAAATTCTTTGTGGGCTTCAGCTTAGCCGAGATGATGACCACATTACAGATCCCGATGCGTTTATCCACCTATGCCGTGATACATTCCAGACACTGCAGCCGCTTTATCAATATGCTAAAGACTCTTATTAAACGAACAGAACGGCGGGGGCAGCTTTATCCCTCGCCGTTCTTTATGATTACTATGACATGTTGATTTTCTCGCCTGCTGACGATGACTTAGCCCGTTTTATAGTTCGATAACAGGAATAGCCAGACTCTTTCTCAAACTTGCCACAAAGTTGTTTTTCCTCACTTTTGGATGGCACAATTTGCTTAAATCTCGTATAAGCAAGTAACAACTCATCCTGCTTAACACTAGACTCGTAAGCCTGTTCAACTAATGAGTAAAAATTGACCACATCAATGATTTCTTCTTTTGACCAATAGACTTCATCTATAGGGTAGTTGTAACTCACGGTCAGGCCCCCTTTCTATTTAGACCATTTGCCCCGAATAGCTTCTGCTTCGGCTATGATTCTGTCCATTAATTCTGCAACTGAAGGCACATCTTCAATACGAGCAGCCACCTGGCCGGCCCAGGCAAAACCATCCTCTTCGCCTTTATGGATATAGCGTTTATTTGCTTCTCCGCTAATGTACGATCTTAACCCTTCATAACCACGGTTGTCTTTTTCCAACTCTAAAATTTGCTCTGTCCAGGAATTTTTCAACGCCCGTGCCGGTGCTCCGAGTGAACGCTTAATGACAACGGTAGAACTTTCATTGGATTCAACTAAAGCACGCTTGTATGCTTCATTAGCATGCACACATTCTTTCGTTGCAATAAACCGAGTCCCCATTTCAATTCCTTCAGCACCTAATGCCAGGGCAGCCATTAAACCTTTCCCGTCACTGATTCCGCCTGAAGCGATCACGGGAATGGATACAGCTTGCACAACTTGCGGGGTGAGGATAAGCGTACTCGTGTCTGACCTTCCTAAGTGTCCACCACCCTCGTGACCTACCACCATCACAGCATCTGCTCCGAGTTCTTCCGCTTTTTCAGCCTGACGTTTTGCAGCAACTAACACTAATACTTTAATGGGTGTGTCTTTCACCATATCAATGACAGGTTTAGGATTTCCCCCAGTCACAGAAATAACCGGTACTTTTTCATCGATCGCGACTTGTACCATTTCTTCAAAAGGACGACCATGCTGGCCAATAGCGAAATTGACGCCAAACGATTGACGAGTCAACTGTCTTAATTTATGTATTTCATCACGAAGTTCTGCAGGCTGGCCCATGCTCATAGCTGTAATTTGGCCAAGTCCTCCTGCATTGGAAACAGCAGCCGCTAATTCAGCGTACGCTAAATGCGCCAGCCCCCCTTGAATAATAGGATAAGTAATGCCTAATGTTTCAGTTACACGATTATTCCATTCCATCATTTCATCCCCTCCTCGTCTTATCTTACCACGTATGGAATCAGACTTTCTAGAAAGCGACCTTTCTTTTCATCGACCTGTCTCGACATAATTAAACTAGCCACAGCTGCTTTCCTCTGCTATAATTCATTTGCTTTCATGCTTACTAAAGAGGTGATCATCTTGAATCAAAATCTTACGCCATTATTTACCGGGCTCAAGCAGCACGCTGATAAGAACCCCATTCAATTTCATATCCCTGGTCATAAAAAAGGAAAAGGAATGGATCAGGAATTTGCCCACTTTATGGGAGACCCTGCGCTCTCTATTGATTTAATAAATATTGAACCATTAGACGATCTACATCACCCTCAAGGAATTATAGATGAGGCCCAAACTCTTGCTGCTGAAGCCTTCGGGGCTGACTACACCTTTTTCTCTGTACAAGGGACATCTGGAGCGATCATGACGATGGTTATGAGTGTGTGCCAGCCGGGTGACAAAATCATTGTACCGCGCAATGTTCATAAGTCTGTGACGACTGCGATCATTTTTTCTGGCGCAACGCCAATTTTTATTCATCCTGAACTGGATGAGCAGTTAGGAATTTCACACGGAATCACACCCGAGGCCGTTCAAAAGGCGTGTGATGCGCATCCGGATGCAAAGGCTTTGCTCGTAATCAACCCAACCTATTTTGGAATATCAGCGGACTTAACTCAAATTGTGCAAATCGCCCACTCTTTTGATATACCTGTCCTGGTAGATGAAGCCCATGGAGTTCATATTCATTTTCACGAACGGCTCCCAGCTTCAGCGATGCAAGCCGGTGCTGATTTGGCTGCGACAAGTGTTCATAAGCTCGGAGGGGCACTTACCCAAAGTTCTGTCCTCAACCTGCGCGAAGGACTCGTTTCTCGTGAACGCGTCCAAGCTGTGCTCTCTATGCTGACAACGACCTCCACTTCCTATTTGTTACTTGCTTCCCTTGATACAGCAAGGCGTCAGTTAGCAGTAAAAGGGAAGGAACTGCTGGAAGAAGCGATTCGGCTCGCTGATTACGCAAGAAATGAGATCAACAAACTCACACCTCTCCATTGTCCAGGGGAAGAATTGTTAGGAAGTGATGCCACGTTTGATTTCGACCCGACTAAGCTGATTATTTCAGTAAAGAGCCTTGGACTCTCAGGATATGATGTTGAAGTGTGGCTAAGGGAAAATCATCATATTGAAGTGGAGCTATCAGATCTTTATAACATTCTATGCATCATAACTCCGGGAGATCAGGAACAGGAGATCCGCCGCCTCATAGCGGCCTTAGAAGAACTTGTAACGAGCCATCCGCAATCATTTGAGTACAAGCATGTTCCTGTTCAAGTGCCCGAGATCCCGTTACTGGCTTTAACTCCACGTGATGCTTTCTATGCAGCAACAGAAATTGTGCAGTTTGCAGAATCGGTCGGGAGAATCAGTGCTGAATTCATTATGGTCTACCCGCCTGGGATCCCAATTTTTATTCCTGGTGAAATTATTACAGACGATAACCTCCACTATATTCGTGAAAATGTCAAAGCCGGCTTGCCTGTACAGGGACCGGAGGATGATACACTAGAAACACTGCGGGTTATTAAAGAACACAAAGCGATCTATTAAAGAAACGTGCCGCTCAGGGTGAGCGGGCACGTTTTTTCATACGTGAAAGGCAGAATATATTTCATTAAGTAAGAATCTATCCGTTATTGGGTAGAAAAAAGCCCTGTTGGGTCAGAAAAGTTTAGACTTTGGGTAGAATAAACGCTCCTTTGGTCAGAATAATCTCTCAGCAGGGCCGAATCTCCTTCCAGTGCGGCCGAATAGAGCCCACCCCTGTCTGCTACCAATTCGAATTTTTCAATAAAAAATCCACCCTCCTCTATATTTTAGAGGAGGGTGGATTTTGCTGCTGTTACTTTTTCTTCGCTTTATTACAAGAAGGACACTTACTGTAAAGGGTTGATACCTTCTCATTCTCAAAATGCTCAATAACCTTTTGACAGTTCTGACATACGATTGTACCCATATTGTATCCCCACCTTTTTTTGTAATCGGTTTCACTGTATGTTTATTTTAATATGGCACATTAAAAAAATCAACCCCAAAAGTATAACTTTTTATTAAATGTGTCATACTAATAAGCTCCCCTTTAAGTTTACGAATTTCCGCATTAAAAAAGAACCAAAGACAACCTTCGTCTCTGGTTCTTACTTTGATTTAAGGAGTTTTGATTAAGGAAGGATCTAATAGTTCATACCCTTTTCCTCTCAAGCCTTTCACAATTTCCGGCACTGCTTTCGCGGTCCATTCCCGATCATGCATTAATAAATTTGCTCCTGGATTGAGAAGATTCGTATTAACCATAATATCAGCTATAGCCTCAGCGTCTTGATATTTAGCTTTCCAGTCGTACCCGTATGTCCAATTCATAACGAGCATCCCTTCCTCTGCAGCAAGTTGCTTTGAATACTCAGTATTCATACCGTGTGGAGCACGGAAAAATTCAGGTCGCTCCCCGATAATCTCCTCCACCTTATCATTAAGCCCGCTGATCTCCTTCTTCTGTTGCTCCTTCGTTAATTCTGGTAATGTTGCATGAGTTGCTGTATGATTTCCTATGGCAAAACCAAGTTCATGGATTTGCTTTAATACTTTTTTCTCCTCTGGACTGCTTAAGAAGTGTCCATTCACAAAAAATATTGCAGGTGCGTCCAGTTCCTTTAACTTTTTGGCTATTTCTAAAGCATGTTCATCAGGAGCGTCATCAAATGTTAACAAAGCAACTTGTTCATTTGCATCATTTATAGGTTTAAAAGAATAAACTTCTGTAATTTCGTATTCTGGTTCTACGGCATTTGCTACCACTGTTTCATCTTCTGTGTTCTCATCCTCTTCCGGTTGGGAGTTCTCTTTCTCTCCAGATTCATTATCAGATTCTTTATCAGTCTTCTCATCACGTTGTTCAGCCGCAATTTCGTCTGTTTCTGACGTCTCCTGCTGCTTACTTCCCTGTGTTTCTTCGGCCTGTCCTCCCGCACAAGCCGCAAGTAACATGGCCAACAACAATACCCCTATCATTTGTTTCATAAAAAAGCCCCCCAAAGCTGTTATGTATTTCCACTTTCTATATTATAGTATATTGTTTTCCATTTTTACTATCGTTTTGATAAATTTTAAGATATAATAACAAATTGTGACTCAGTAACCACTTGAAAGCTAAAGGTGATAAGGATGCTCAAACCCTTTACGAATTTCAATTTATTAGGCGGTCGTACAATTAAAACAGGTGTTTCCGTGTTTATAACCGCACTTATTTGTGGTTTTTTTAATTTTCCGGTCGTTTTTGCAGTCATAACTGCGATTGTAACAATCGAACATACAGCTGCAGACTCAATCAAAAAAGCAACGGTTCGTTTTCCTGCATCAGCAATAGGAGCTTTATTAGCGACAAGTTTTTATGCTCTCTTGGGAAAAGAAGCAATAACCTATGCTTTAGCGGCTATGCTAACGATAGCCATCTGTCACAAACTTAAGCTGGATGATGGAATTATTGTTGCTACTATTACTGCTACAGCCATGATTCCGGAATTTCATGATCATTATTTTGTTTCATTTCTTACCAGACTGGGTACTACTTCTATTGGTATCGTCGTCTCAACTTTTGTTAATTTTTTCCTTATGCCGCCTAACTATTTTCCTATTATTGATAAGACTATAAACGATCTTTTTACTCATGCGTCACAGTTAACGATTCGCATAATTTCAAGCAATAAAGGAAATTCTAACGAAAAGACCCGAAATATTTCACGCTCTTATCGTCAGTTAACTGCAAAACTGGAAAAAGCGTTTCAATTGTCACAGTATCAAAGGGAAGAGTGGAAATATCACCGTCATACGATTGAGCAAATGAGTGCCTTTCAGCTTTCACAAAAAAAGCTGGCTGCTCTTCAACAAATAGCTTACCACCTTGGGAATTTACAGTATGCACATGTTGAACCTGATGATTTTAGTCCAGAAGAGAGAACGCTCCTTAAGGAAATTGTCCAGTGCTTTGCGGAGACATTGGAAGATCAGGAACACAAAATAGGCGAAGACCAATATAAAAAAGTTGAGAAGCTCGATCATCTATTCTGGAAGTGGAAGGAGTTACATGTGGAATACTCCGACAAAACTCAACACCAGCTTCCGCCACAAACTATTCTTATGTATGAATTACTTTGTTTCCATGATGTGCTGAAGGAACTAGAGAGAATGTGTTCCCAGTACAAGAAGGCTGTAGCGACAAGTGGTTCTACGTAAGACAAATTAATTAAAGAAAGGAATGATTATTTTGAAACAGGCATCTAAAGTATTTTATATTTCTTTAGTTGTATCTGGTCTTTTTATCATTTGGGGAGTAATTCCTAAAGACGTATTGCCAACATGGAATTTATCCAATGTAACCTCAAATGTCCAGGCCTTTATTACTGACAAATTTGGATGGTTCTATTTATTATCAGCTACCGGCTTTTTAATATTTGCCATTTATTTAGTTTTTTCAAAGTACGGAAAGCTTAAATTAGGAAAACCGGATGATGAGCCTGAATATTCGTACATTACCTGGTTTGCTATGTTATTTAGTGCAGGTATGGGGATTGGACTTGTTTTCTGGGGAGCAGCTGAACCTCTTTCCCATTTCCATACAACCCCAGTTCCTGGCATGGAACCAGCTTCGCAGGAATCTGCCAGAGCTGCCATGAAATACAGCTTCTTTCACTGGGGCTTACACCCGTGGGGAATTTACGCTGTACTGGCACTAGCTCTTGCCTACTTCAAGTTTAGAAAAGGAGCTCCAGGTGTAATCAGTGCTGCTCTCGTTCCTCTTCTAGGTGAAAAGCGAATTAAAGGCGGACTCGGAACATTCATCGACTTTATCGCCGTATTTGCTACAATCTTTGGTGTAGCCACATCTCTTGGATTAGGTGCTTTACAGATTTCAAGCGGCCTTTCCTATTCGATCGAAGGACTAGAAGACACGTTCGGTCTGCAACTGATCATAATTATCGTTGTTACCGTATTATTTATGACTTCGGCCATGACCGGTTTGAATAAAGGGATCAAATATTTAAGTAATGCTAATATCGTGTTAGCCTTATTACTTATGTTCTCACTGTTATTAATTGGTCCTACTGGATTCATCATGGACTACTTTACAACAACACTTGGTTCTTATGTACGGGATCTTCCTTATATGAGTTTTAGATTGACACCATTTGTAGAAGACGACACTTGGATTAAAGGCTGGACCATCTTCTACTGGGCTTGGTGGATTTCCTGGGCACCATTTGTTGGTACCTTTATCGCCAGGGTCTCCAAAGGTAGAACGATTCGTGAATTCATTACAGGCGTCCTGTTAGTGCCAACAATCTTTGGGGCGTTATGGTTCTCTGTATTTGGCGGTACAGCCATTTCATTAGAGTTCTTTGATGGGGTTGACATTATCTCAGATGTCCAAAGCCTTGGAACAGAAGTAGCTCTCTTCTCCATGCTGGAACATATTCCACTTGGCGGAATTATGACAGTGATCGGATTGCTGCTTATTAGTACCTTCTTTATTACATCTGCCGACTCTGCCACCTTCGTTCTAGGAATGCAGACGACAAACGGCAGTCTTAACCCGAACAATCAAGTGAAGTTTGTATGGGGACTAATTCAAGCAGGTGCTGCTGCCGTACTGCTATGGCAAGGCGGCCTAACAGCGTTACAGACTGCAGCTATTATCTCAGCCTTTCCGTTCACCTTCATTATGATTCTCATGTGCTTCTCATTAATGAAAGAATTTAAGTCGGAAGCAAAAGATATAGGTCTAAAAAATAAAAAGTAGACGTGAACAGCTTTTCAGGTATAGCAGCTAAGTAAAACCCCCGTATCACACTAAAGCGTGATACGGGGGTTTTTTGCGTATATCAATTGGATCAAATAGCATAATCCCTCTTTTGAACAAAAGTGCAACCCTTAATAGAAATAGATAACCAAGGGCACACGGCAAGTAAAAAGATTCGTGCTCGATATGGGCACGTCTTGTTGGACATGTATCAATCTCACACACCCTCACTAAGGGTATGGCTACAGAGAGTTATTGGACTCTTGGAATGCGTAAACTAAACATAGCTCGCCCTTCCATAAAGATACTCACACGAACATATTTACCATAAAAAGCTCCTAACCCTCAATGAAGAGTTAGGAGCTGATAATGTCTATTTATTTAACGATATGAATAGGCTGTCCCATTGCCACCTCAGCTGCTTCCATTGTAATCTCTCCTAGTGTTGGATGAGCATGAATGGTTAGAGCCAAGTCTTCAGCAGTCATGCCTGATTCAACGGCAAGACCAAGTTCAGCAATCATATCACTGGCATTTGGACCTGCAATTTGCGCGCCAAGGACCAAACCATCATCCTTACGAGTAATCAGCTTCAAGAAGCCGTCACTGTCGTTAAGAGATAGCGCACGTCCATTAGCTCCGAATGGGAATTTAGATGCTTGTACATCATATCCTGCATCCTTCGCTTCTTGCTCTCTGTAACCTACAGAAGCTAATTCTGGATCTGAGAATACCACTTCAGGGATTCCTAAGTAATCAATTTCAGATTTCTCTCCAGCAATCGCTTCAGCGGCAATTTTACCTTCATAAGAAGCTTTGTGAGCAAGCGGCAATCCTTCAACAATATCACCAATCGCATAAATATTATCGATGTTTGTACGGGATTGTTTATCGGTTTGAATGACTCCTTTGTCACTCATTTCAATACCTAGTTCCTCAAGACCAATCTCGTCAGTGTTTGGACGACGTCCGACTGTGACAAGAACGTAATCGGCTTCAATGGATTTCTCCTCGCCTTTCACTTCATATTTAACAGTCACACCATCTTTAGTTTCCTCAACACCTTGAGCCATTGCGTTCGTTACGACTTCGACACCTTTTTTCTTCAAACGGCGTTTAACAAGTGTAGACATTTGTTTCTCGAAACCGCCAAGAATATCTTTTGTGCCTTCAAGAATGGTTACTTCTGTATCGAAGTTAGCATAAGCCGTACCAAGCTCTGTACCAATGTATCCGCCGCCGATTACAACCAGCTTCTTAGGAACTTCTTTTAAATCAAGAGCTCCTGTTGAGTCTAATACGCGGTCAGAGAATTTAAAGGATGGAAGCTCGATTGGACGAGAACCTGTCGCAATGATGCAGTTATTGAACGTGTACGTTTGAGAGTTCTTTTCATCCATGACGCGAACTGTGTTTTTGTCCACGAAGTAAACTTCGCCTTTTACGATATCAACTTTATTGCCCTTAAGTAAGCCTTCTACACCACCAGTCAGCTTCTCAACAACGCCGCCTTTCCATTCTTGAACTTTGGAAAAGTCAACAGTTGTGTTTTCAGACTGAATCCCCATGTCTTCTGCACCTTTGGCATGTTCAAAACGGTGACTTGCTTGAATAAGTGCTTTAGAAGGTACACAGCCAACGTTAAGACAAACACCGCCTAGGTTTCCTTTGTCTACGATGGTCACCTTTTGACCTGTTTGTGCGGCACGGATGGCGGCTACATAACCGCCAGGCCCCGCACCTACAACTAATGTGTCTAATTCAATTGGAAAATCTCCTACTACCATACTTTACGCCTCCATCATGATTAATTGTGGATCGTTCAGTAAACGCTTGATGTTATTCATTGCATGCTGTGCTGTAGCACCGTCGATCATACGGTGGTCAAAGCTTAATGAAATAGCTAGTACCGGAGCGACAACAACTTCTCCGTCGCGTACAACAGGTTTTTCGGCAATACGGCCAATTCCAAGGATCGCTACTTCTGGGTGGTTGATAACTGGAGTAAACCACTGTCCTCCAGCGGAACCGATATTTGTAATCGTTGTAGATGCACCTTTCATTTCAGCGGAAGAAAGTTTGCCGTCACGTGCTTTCACAGCTAGCTCATTTACTTCACTTGAAATGGAGAAGATCGATTTACGATCTGCATCTTTAACAACAGGCACAAGTAATCCTTTATCTGTATCAGCTGCAATACCAATATTATAATAGTGTTTTTGAATAATTTCATCCGTTTCATCATCTAAAGAAGTATTTAGGACTGGATATTTCTTCAGTGTTGACACTAATGCTTTCACTACATAAGGAAGGTATGTCAGCTTAATATCCTGCTCGGCTGCAACAGCTTTGAATTTTTTACGGTGAGCAACAAGCTCTGATACATCCACTTCATCCATTAGCGTAACATGTGGAGCTGTATGTTTAGAGTTGACCATTGCTTTAGCAATCGCTTTACGCATACCGCTCATCTTCTCACGAGTTTCAGGATAAGCTTCACCAGCTGCCGGTGCTTCTTGAGTTGTTGTTTCTTCTGCAGCCGTTTCGTCAGCACTGTCTTCAGATGCTTGTGTTTGTCCACCATCAAGGAAGCTGTCCACATCGTCTTTTAAGACGCGGCCATTTTTCCCTGAGCCTTGTACTTTACGAATATCAACATCGTTATCACGTGCATATTTTCTAACAGACGGCATGGCAATAACACGTTTATCGTCATCTGCATCGCTGTCATCAGTTTGTGCAGCAGGCTGCTCGGACTTCTCTTCCTTTTTCTCTTCTTTTGAAGACTCTTGCTTGTCTTTCTTAGGTTCTTCTTTGGATTCCTCTTTGGATTCGTCTTTCGATTCTTCCCCAGAATCATCGCCTGAGTCTTCTGAACCGTCATCAATGGTAATAATAACTGTTCCTACAGTTGTTGTTTCGCCTTCTTCAACATGCAGTTCTTTTACAGTACCATCAACTTGGGAAGGGATTTCTACTACTGCTTTGTCATTTTGCACTTCACAAAGTACATCGTCTTCTTTTACTTCATCACCGGGTTTGACGAACCACTTGGCGATTTCACCTTCGTGGATCCCTTCACCGATATCGGGCAGTTTAAATTCGAACGCCACGGTTATTACCTCCTATTAGTAGAGATGTTTAAAAATTCATTACTTTATTTACTTTTTCAACAATGTCGTTGTGGTCTGGAAGCCAAATTTCTTCCGCTTGGGTGAACGCATAAACAGTATCAGGTGCAGTCACGCGCAGAACTGGTGCCTCAAGGTGCAGAATAGCTTTTTCTTGGATTTCAGAAACAACATTTGCAGCAATACCAGCTTGCTTCTGAGCTTCCTGAACCATAACGGCACGATTAGTCTTCTCAACAGAAGCGAGAATAGTCTCGTAATCTACAGGACTTACTGTACGCAAGTCGATGACTTCTGCACTAATGCCGTCTTCTTCCAATGCGTCAGCCGCTTTCAGGCAAGAATGTACCATTGCGCCGTATGCAATAAGGGTCACGTCTGTGCCTTCGCGCTTCACATTAGCTTTTCCAAGATCCACTGTATATTCTTCCTCAGGAACTTCTTCACGGAATGAACGGTACAGTTTCATGTGCTCTAAGAAAATGACCGGATCATTATCACGGATGGATTGGATTAGCAGGCCTTTAGCATCGTATGGGTTTGAAGGGATTACAACTTTCAAACCAGGCTGTTGAGCCATTAATCCTTCCAGACTGTCAGCGTGAAGTTCTGGTGTATGAACACCGCCGCCAAAAGGAGAACGGATTGTGATCGGCATGTTTTTTGTGTTTCCTGTACGGTAACGATAACGAGCCATCTGACCGTTAATAGCGTCCATCGTCTCGTAAACAAATCCGAAGAACTGAATTTCAGGAACGGGACGGAAGTCAGTAAGTGCAAGACCAATGGACAAACCACCGATTCCTGACTCAGCTAGTGGTGTATCGAACACACGGTCTTCGCCGAATTCATCTTGAAGACCTTCTGTTGCACGGAATACGCCGCCGTTTTGGCCAACGTCTTCACCAAAGACGAGCACGTTCTCGTCGTTCTTAAGTTCTGTGCGCATCGCGTCTGTGATGGCTTGAATCATTGTCATTTGTGCCATGATCTACTTCGACTCCTTTTCCTTATATTCTTCCATTTGCTCTTGAAGATTGGATGGAAGTTCCTCGTACATGTTTTCGATTAGATCCGTTACTTTTTGTTTAGGTGTATTGTCCGCTTCTTTGATAGCTGCTTTAATTTCATCTTTAGCTTCTTCAATCACCTTGTTTTCTTCCTCTTCAGACCAAAGACCTTTCTCTTCAAGGAATGTACGGAAACGCACGATTGGGTCTTGTTTTTCCCATTCGTTGTCCATATCTTCTGTACGATATCTTGTTGGATCGTCACCAGCCATTGTGTGCGGTCCATAACGGTACGTCAACGTTTCAATTAACGTCGGGCCTTCTCCGTCAATCGCACGTTTACGCGCTTCTTTAGTAGCGGCATACACGGCAAGAACATCCATGCCGTCTACTTGAATGCCTTCAATACCTGCTGCAACGGCTTTCTGTGCAATGGTTTCCGCTGCAGATTGCTTTTCAACAGGTACAGAGATAGCAAAGCGATTATTTTGTACAACAAAAATCGTTTGGGCGCCAAAAGCTCCGGCAAAGTTGATTCCTTCGTAGAAATCCCCTTGAGAAGCACCGCCGTCACCTGTATAAGTGATCGCGACTGCATCTTTTCCGCGCTTCTTATATCCAAGCCCTACACCGGCTGCCTGTGTAATTTGGGCACCAATGATGATCTGCGGGCTGACAGCATTTACTCCTTCAGGCATTTGGTTCCCTTTGAAATGACCACGGGAAAATAGGAATGCCTGCGTTAGCGGAAGGCCATGCCAGATTAACTGTGGAACATCACGATATCCCGGCAGAATGAAATCTTCTTTTTCCAGGGCAAAATGGCTTCCTAATTGGGAAGCTTCCTGACCGGCAGTTGGTGCATAGAATCCAAGGCGTCCCTGTCTGTTAAGGGCAATAGAACGCTGGTCTAAAATTCGTGTATACACCATGCGGCGCATAATTTCTTTTAAATCTTCATCAGATAGGTCAGGCATCGCATCTTCGTTTACGATCTTACCTTCTTCATTAAGGATTTGAAACGTTTCGAACTGGTCTTCGATATTATCAAGAACTCGTTTCAAAGTCACTCACCTCTTCCTTTCTCCATTTAAAATAGATGCTGTTGAGTAGCATTCCCAAAACTCCGAAAAAAACTGTACCTATTTGCTCTACTACGTTTTACCCTGAACACATCTTGATTAATCATAAGCGCGAAATTAGTCAAACTGTTATATTGTCAAAGCAATGTTTATTGGTACAATAATATTTTCATATGTAGTTTAGCTCAAGGGGAAGGGATTCGTCAAACACTCTGCAACGAATAGTTACTAATGTTGAGCATTCACTACCTAATTCTTGAAGTTCCTTAAAAAAGAATGATGTATTCTGTACCATTATTTTTTTAAGGCTGTATTAATTTTACTTTTTTTAGATGGAGGATGCAAATTATTTTACTCAAAAAAAACGACCCTTTGTTAGGGCCGCTATTTCTATTCTGCTTCTTCTGACTTATTTTTATTATCTTTTGATTCACTTTCAGCGGAATCCTCATAAGTGACATCAAGTCCAACCGCTTCATAAAATTGTTTCTTAAGTTCATTATACTCTTTTGTATAGGTATTGAACTGTTCGTTGGCTTCGATTACAGCGCTGTAACTTTCATTAATACTTTTAACTTGCTGCTGCAGTTCTTCCTGCGTTAAATCCTTCTGCTGAAGCATTTCATACAATTTCTTATCTAAATCGAGCGCCTTCTGATAGGCCTCGTACAAATTCTGATAAGCGTTATATCGTTTATTCATCGTATCTACAAGCTGGTCTGCTATTTTTTTAGCTTCAGCTTGCTCTTCGTCCAGATCCTCAATCAAAGGTTTAATCTTATCAAATTCCTCTTTGGCAGCGTCAATGCTTTCTTTCTCAAGCTTCAGTTTTTCTTCTCGCTCTTCAACCAGTGCTGCCGCTTCCTTAGACAATTTTTTTATTTGATCGAACTCGTCCATGCTTAAGTCAATGATTTGATTGTATAATTCCTGTTCTTGTTCCTCTAATTTCTTTAGCGGTTCTTGCTGTTTCCGAAACTCATCCTCTAGCGATACTGCTTTTTCTAAATGCTCGTATATTTTTTCCTGAGCCGATTGGCCAGAACACGCAGACAAAATAAAAATCGTTGCCGCTAGCAACGAGACAACCTTAGTGAAACGCACAACTTCTCCCCCTCTTACTGGTGTCTTGCTGACTTTTTTATCATATGTACAATAGTATAATAAATAAAATTAAATTGAAAGACTTCTTTTTCTTTCCAGTTTTGTCATACCCATAATCATTGATCTTTCTATGTTAAAATAAAATACGAATTAGATGTTGGTGTTCAGAAAGGATGAATTGGATGATTACAATGGACGATATTATACGCGAGGGGCACCCCGCTCTTAGAAAAGAAACCGAAGAAGTAGAAATTCCGCCAAATGAAGAAGACAAGCGAATTCTTGGAGATATGCTGGAGTACTTAAAAAATAGTCAGGATGAACAGGTTTGTGAACGCTACGGTCTGCGTCCGGGCGTCGGGCTGGCCGCCCCGCAAATTAATGTGAATAAACGGATGCTTGCGGTTCATTTCACAGATTTAAATGATAAGTTTTTCAGTTACGGTTTATTTAATCCGCGCATTATCAGTCACTCTGTGGAGCGCACCTACCTTTCTTCTGGAGAAGGCTGTTTATCTGTGGACCGAGAAGTTCCCGGCTATGTTCCAAGATATCGAAGAATTACGGTAAAAGCCGTTGATTTGGAAGGTAATGAAGTCAAGCTGCGCCTGAAAGATTATGCTGCAATTGTTTTTCAGCATGAAATTGATCACCTTCATGGCATCATGTTTTACGATCACATTGATCAGGATCAACCGTTTAAAGAACCTGAAAATGCCAAACCGGCTGATGCATAAGGGTATATTAAGGTAAAAGAAGAAACGCCCGGGACAAAACTGAATTATGCATAAAATAATCCGGACAATTTCATTTGAATTTGTCCGGATTTTCATACCAAGAAAGGCTTCTACCGTCGCTCCGTCAAAATGTTTCGCTTTCCGCGGCCCCACAGGACGTGGGGTCGTTCGGTGTTGGCACACGACGTGCCGAACTTAACCGAACATCCTCTAAAAAGTCGAGCTTCCTCGGAAAGCAAAAAGCGCTTTCCTGTGGGATCTTCGACTCGCGCTGTTCCCGCAGGAGTCTACACATTTTGACTGTGCTCATTGTCTGCGTTTATACGATTTATTTTTTAATGTTCGTTTTTTGGAATCATTGCTTTACTTATGTCCCGGCCCTTCTTTTATTTAGATAACAAGTTGATATCATAGATCGCTTTTACAAGTCCATCATCGTCAACATCTGCAGTGATATGATCACTAACAGCTTTTGTTTCATCCACGGCATTGCCCATCGCCACGCCAGTTCCCACCTCACGAATCATTTCAATATCATTTAATCCATCACCAAAGGCATACGTATCCTCAATCTTAAGACCGGCAGCGTCAATTAACTGCTTAATCCCTTCTGCTTTTGAGCCACCTTTAGGCAGAACATCACAAGAATAAGGATGCCAGCGTATAAAGTCAAAAGCATCATATTTTGATTCATAGTAATTTAACTCGTCCCCTTCACAGAACAACAGCGACTGATAAATCTCTGAATTATTGTAAAAGGTCGCATCAATTGCTGGATAGTCAAAGTGTAACGTGGCAAGACTTTCTTTAATGTACATTTGTTCACGATCAGATGCTTTCATTTCATCCTGATTCATAAACACCATCGGATGGTTATTTTCTTCCGCATCCATGTAGAGTTTTTCTAAGTGGTCTTTCGACAATGGATTTTTATAAACTGGTTTACCTTCAAATACCACATACTGTCCATTAAAGCTAACATAAGAATTTATGCCGAGGGTTTCCCTCAATTCTTTATACATGAACGGGGCCCGCCCCGTCGCAATCGCACAGTACACTCCTTGTTTTTGTAAATCCTTTACTGCTTTAACTGTACTCTCCGGCAGCTCTTTCTTATGATTTAACAGCGTTCCGTCTATATCAAAAAATGCGATTTTTCCCATACTAATCATTCCTCTCACTACAAATTAAAGATACAAGATACGTATTTAACTTTTAACCACTTTCTGCGCTGGCTATACTTTAGCATGAGTGGATATAATTGAGAAGAAAAACGAAAGATATTCATAATTCGTTACTTCTTTCGGGAACATATTTGAAATTGATGAAAGGTAATTGTTTCATTCTGACCGAAACCGTATTATACTAAAGATAACAGGGATTGGGCGGTTTAACGTTTTTTGCTGACTTTCTTCATCACGGAAGGAGATGGCTGCACATGATGAAGCGTCTTAGAAGAAAGCTTAGAAAACGTTGGAAAAAACTTTTGGAACGAAAAACATACGCGTAAATAACCAATAGTCATATGGCGGAGTGTGACTGATTCAACCTTGGAATGAATTCCCATATTCATAATAAACGTGCTATCATAATCAACAGAAGATCGAGAAAACTATTCTTAGTAAGGAGCGATAAAAACATGATTTTTAAAGTATTGTACCAGGAACATGCACAAGAAGTTCCTGTTCGTGAACGTACAAAGGCCATGTACGTTGAAGCGGAAAAAGAGAGAGAAGTCCGTAAAAGGTTGGCCGATAAAAATATAAATATTGAATATATCCAGGTGCTTGATGAGGATCACTTGGCTTATGAGAAACAGTCTGAAGATTTTCATCTGGAGAATGTGTAACAGATGAAGTTTGTTAAAAATGACCAAACAGCTGTTTTCGCTTTAGGCGGACTCGGCGAGATTGGCAAAAACACATACGCTGTTCAATTCCAGGACGAAATCATCCTCATTGATGCTGGAATCAAATTTCCAGAAGACGAATTGTTAGGAATTGATTATGTTATCCCGGATTACACCTATTTAGTCCAGAATGAGGACAAAATTAAAGGGCTCTTCATCACCCATGGGCATGAAGACCACATTGGCGGGATTCCTTATTTGCTGCGTGAAATTAACATCCCTATTTATGCAGGTAAGCTTGCAGCAGGACTGTTACGAAACAAATTAGATGAGCACGGATTATTGCGCAATACGAAAATGCACACGATTCAGGAAGATGATGTAATTAAATTCCGTAAAACATCTGTATCGTTCTTCCGTACGACGCACAGTATCCCGGATTCTTATGGAATCGTTGTAAAAACACCGCCAGGTAACGTCGTCCATACAGGTGATTTCAAATTCGATTTCACCCCTGTAGGTGAACCGGCGAACTTAGCAAGAATGGCTGAGATCGGCAAGGAAGGTGTACTTGCTTTACTATCTGATAGCACGAATAGTGAAGTACCAGGATTCACCAAGTCTGAACGAGTAGTCGGACAAAGCATTCAAGATATATTTACGCGTGAAAATGGTCGTCTAATCTTTGCGACCTTTGCTTCAAATATCCACCGCCTTCAACAAGTCGTTGAAGCAGCCGTCAGAAATAATCGTAAGGTGGCTGTGTTTGGCCGAAGCATGGAATCATCGATTCGAATTGGACAGGAACTTGGGTACATCCGCGCACCCAAGGAAACGTTTATTGACGCCCAGCAGCTTAACCGTTTGCCGGCACACGAAGTTGTTATTTTATGTACCGGCTCCCAAGGTGAACCAATGGCAGCTCTATCACGAATTGCTAATGGAACCCACCGTCAAATTCAAATTATGCCTGGCGACACGGTCGTGTTCTCCTCTTCCCCAATCCCTGGTAACACGATCAGTGTAGGACGAACCATCAACAAACTTTACCGTGCCGGTGCCGAAGTCATTCACGGCCCATTAAATAACATTCATACGTCCGGTCACGGAAGCCAGGAAGAAATGAAGCTTATGCTGCGTTTAATTCAACCTAAGTTCTTCATGCCGATTCATGGTGAATATCGGATGTTAAAAGAACACGTGAAGTTAAGCGAAGAATGCGGCATCGATCCAAGCAACTGCTTCGTAATGGACAATGGCGATGTACTGGCCCTTGGCAAAGACGAAGCAATGGTTGCCGGAAAAATCCCATCCGGGTCCGTTTATGTAGATGGCAGCGGCATCGGAGATATTGGGAATATCGTGCTGCGTGACCGCCGTATTCTTTCCGAAGAAGGACTCGTTATTGTAGTCGTTAGCATTAACATGAAAGAATTCAAGATCGCCTCTGGTCCTGACATTATCTCTCGTGGCTTCGTTTATATGAGAGAATCAGAAGACTTGATTAAAGAAGCACAAAAGCTTGTAAGTACACATGTAGAAAAAGTTATGGACCGCCGCACTACTCAGTGGTCTGAGATTAAGAATGAAATCACTGACACGATTGCACCATTCTTATTTGAGAAAACGAAACGCCGTCCAATGATCCTTCCGATTATTATGGAAGTTTGATGGCACGATAAGTGAAAGCGCCCTGGCAGACACGAATAGGATAAGACCTCGAGTGTCTGGGTGCTGCAGCTAGCCAACTTAACAAAAAAAGGTCCGCTAACCTAGTTAGCGGACCTTTTTATATACTTATTTTAAACGTTCCCAGGATTTACTCATGTCAGGCAAGTCCATGTCACCTGTCTCGAAGAAATGTTTAATCACATATTTCGAGTAGTTAACAGCTGATTGATAGTCAATATGACCTGGCAGTGGAGCTTGTTCTTCAATCGCCACATCAATAATCGCCGGTTTATCTGATAAAAATGCTTGTTCCATCCGGGTCGATAAATCCTCATAAGACTCAATTCGATAACCTTCCCCGCCGCAGGCTTCCGCAAATTTAGCAAAATCCATCTCGCCAAGCGATGTTTCATACGTAAGGTGGCCCATTTGAGCTTGCTCATATTTGATCATCCCAATTTTACTATTATTTAGGACGACCATCTTAATCGGTAACTCATACTTGACAGCTGTTACAAAATCCTGCATTCCCATGGAGAAACCTCCATCGCCGCAAATTCCGATAACTTGACGATCAGGATGAGCAATTTGAGCGGCAAGGGCTCCCGGTAATCCAACTCCCATCGTTGCCAGCCAGCCTGAAATTAAGAATTTCTGATCAACTAATGGCAGGAACCGTGATGCCCACACCGTTACATTCCCCACATCTGCCGATACGATAGCTTGTGACTTCATATGTTTTTCCAATTCAAACATAACTTGTGGTGCATGCAGCGGATCTTCTTCAGATCGCTTTTCTTTTTGCAAAGAAACTCTCCACTGATTCATCATGTCCTGATACCTTTCAAGGTTCGAAGTATCATTTCTTGGTGACATCAATTTAGTGAGACGGCTGAGCGTCTGTTTGGCATCACCTGCAATTCCGAGTTCAATCGGATAATATTTCCCAAGATGTTCGGGCTCGTTATCAATTTGGATCGCCTGCACATGATCTGGCAGGAAATCTCTATATGGAAACTGTGTACCTATTAATAAAAGCAGATCACATTCTTTAATCGCTTTATAGGCTGGTTTTGTGCCAATTTGTCCATGGTGTCCCAAACAATAGGGATGGTGATCAGGAATGATTCCCTTTGCAAGTAAGCTTAGGACAATTGGAGCTTTAATCGTTTCAGCAAATTCGATAAGTTCGGTTTGCGCCGCACTCGTTCCCTTCCCAGCTAAAATCACCGGATTCTCAGACTGCTCGATCAATTGTCGAGCCTCCTTGAGCTGCTCATCCCTTGGAGTAATTGTCGGCTTATAATAGTCTTGTGCCGTCAGCCTTTCTTCGCTCTTCTGCTTTCTCGAGAAAATATCATCTGGCACGACTAACACAGCCACCCCTTTTTTGGCGTAGGCTTCACGAATGGCCTGGTTTAATAGATCAGGCAGCTGAGTTTCTGTTTCAGCGCGTTCATTGAAGACAGCTACATCATCAAACAGCCGCTCCAAGTTCACTTCTTGAAAGGCACCCGTTCCCACTGCTTCACTACTTACCTGTCCAACTATGGCCAACACAGGGGCACCGTCACCTTTAGCGTCATATAGACCATTTAGAAGATGAATCCCGCCTGGACCAGCAATGGACAAACAAACTCCCAGTTTACCCGTTAATTTCGCATAAGCCGAAGCTGCAAGGGCACCTGTTTCTTCATGCCGTACTTGAAAGAATTTGATTCGGTCCTGTTCTTTTCTTAGATCGTCTATGAATTCGTTTATTGAGTCACCAGGAAGACCATATACATGATTGACTTCCCAGTCTATGAGTTGTTCTACTAATGTTTGACCTGTTCGTTGCGCAGACATTCTATCATCCTTCCCAAGTTAGGCTATACCTCACTTTATCCTAAAATACCGGCGGGTAAACCATAGGTGCTCTGTTTTCGCAACCACCTTTTGTAAAAAGGCTGATTCCTTCCCTTCTATGTATTTCAGAAAGCTCCTCACACCTTAGATTCTGAAATAACCAGGAGTGATTCTTAAATAACGACTCGTGTTTCTTAAATATCGCCCGGTGATTCTAAAATAACGAGGGCGATTCTGAAATAACTAACCCTTTTTGTAAAGTTTCGAGTAAATCCTGATGAAGTTCCCAGGGTTATAGTGTGTGCTCACCTCACCAAAGCTATGTACCCCTCCATTTTTGTCCATAAAAAAATCGAGTATAAAATCTGTGCGAATTCATACTCGATTTCCTCATGCTTATTTCTCTACGTTATTTGAAGCAGATTCCCTCATTCATCTTCTACAACTAAATTTTTCTCAAATCGGCTGATATCCTTATCGGCACCAATAACAATTAATACATCTCTATGCTGGATTTCCTCAGTAGCCATTGGCGAAACGATCACGTCTTTGTCACGTTTGATTGCTACAACGTTACAGCCGTATTCAGCGCGGATATCGAGGTCAACGAGTGTTTGTCCACTCATTCTTTCGCCAGCTTTTACCTCTACGACACTGTGGTCATCTGATAATTCAATGTAATCAAGAATGTTATTGGAGATGATGTTATGGGCAATTCTTTTACCCATATCACGTTCAGGATGAACCACATGGTCCGCCCCTATTTTTCGTAAAATTTTCTCATGATAATCATTTTGTGCTTTGACAGTAACAGTGGCAATTCCTAGTTCCTTAAGAATCACCGTCGTTAGAATACTGGATAAAATGTTGTCACCAATCGCAACAATCACGTGGTCAAAGTTACCTAATCCGAGTTCTTTTAAAACACTTTCATCTGTCGAGTCTGCTATAACAGCATGTGCAGCAATATCTCTATACTCATTTACTTTATCTTCATCCAAGTCCAGGGCTAATACTTCCATGCCTTCATTATTGAGTTCACGGCAGATACTGCCGCCGAAGCGGCCCAGCCCTACGACTGCATAGTCCTTTTTCATTCTTCATCCTCCAACTTTTCAGTTCAATGTATCCATATTTTATCATAATTTATCGATAAGAACAGAGCGAATTCTTTTCGATGTAAAAACGATCCTTCCAGATGCTATTTTTTCCCCTGAACATAATCTGCATCGAATAAAAACATGCGCATGAGCATGATTAGTGATGGGACTAACAACAACAGTCCGCCTATAAAAGCAATAATCAAGGTGATGCCCATCGTTTCATTCGTAGCACCGCTCGTAATCGTTACAAACGGCTTGATAATATAAGGTAAATGGGAGGCCCCATAACCGAAGAAGGCAAAGAAAAACTGGAACATGACGGCAATGAAAGCCCATCCGTAATATTTCCCTTGATAGATGAGAAATAAGCCGATCATAAAGAAGGCGACCGAAAGCCCAAATACCCACCAAAGCTCAATCGCTTTTTGAAAATGGTCAAAGTTATGCTGACTCAGCGCGATGAAGGTCGTTAAGCTGGCAATAATGGTCGGCGAACTCCAGAACAAGGCGTATTTGCGAACGATGTCCAGTGCTGGCTCGTCATCCGCACGGTGTGCATAATAGGTAAGAAATGTCGAACTTATATATAAAACCGATACAATCGCTAGCAGAACGACACTCCAGGAGTACGGACTGGTCAGCAATTTGCCAATCATCAGGTGAACCCCATTGGCTGTTTCCTCAATAAACCCGCCTTCTGAGATGGTCATCGCTGTAGCCAGCGAAGCGGGAATTAATAACCCTGTGGCACCATATAGAAACATATACACGTGGTTATCTTTTGACCCGTAACTTTCAAACGCATAGAAGGAACCCCGGATCGCAAGCAGGACGATCGCAATACTGCCCGGCACGAGCAGGGATTGACCAAAGTAATAAGCGGTGTCCGGGAAGAACCCGACAAGACCGACGAAGAAAAAGACGAAGAAGACGTTGGTCACTTCCCAGACGGGCGAAAGGTACCTTGAAATCAGTTTATTTATAATATGATCCTGCTTCGTCAGTTTAGCATAATAAGCAAAAAATCCAGCTCCGAAATCGATTGAAGCAACAATCAAGTATCCGTATAAGAACAACCAAAGAACTGTGATTCCAATATATTCATAGCTCATTCCTTGTCACTCTCCTTTACATGAGGGTAGCGACTTTCCAATTCAAGTTCTGCTGGATTGTTCTTAAATATTTTCCTGAGAACAACTAAACACCCCGTACCTAAGACGATATACAGCCCTAGAAATAGTAAAAACATTAAGCCTACGTGCGGTGAAGTGGTGGCCCCTTCAGCCACGGTCATAAATCCTCGTAAAATCCACGGCTGGCGTCCGACTTCAGCAAAGATCCAGCCAAACTCTATAGCGAGCATCGCTAACGGCCCTACGGCAGCAAGACCTGTTAGTAGCCACCTATTATACTCATTCCAGCGTTTCATTTTCCAGAAAATCAAGAATAGAAATGAGATGCCGACTAAATAGAACCCAATCATTACCATAAAGTCGAACATGTAATGAATCCAAAGCGGCGGCCGCTCATCTTCCGGTGTTTCATTCAATCCTTCCACAGGAGCATTAAAATCTCCATGCGCCAGAAAGCTCAAAGCCCCGGGAATACGGATCGCATTCTCCACTTCATTATTTTCATTTAACGTACCAAATATAATAAGATCGGCATTCTTCTCTGTTTCAAAATGCCACTCGCCGGCCGCCAGTTTTTCCGGCTGGTATTCGGCAAGGTATTTAGCAGACGAATCTCCAGCCACGGCTGTCGCAACAGCGAAAATAAATGTAGCCGCAACGGTTAGTTTTAACGCTTTTTTATGATAAATCGTACTTTTCCGAACGAGCATAATAAACGCAGCAATCGTAGCTAAAATAGCAGCTGACGTTAAATAAGACGAGCTGATCACATGAGCTACTTTCGTCGGTGTGGCCGGGTTGAACATCGCCGCAAACGGATCGACAGCGATCAGCTTGTCTCCTTCCGTTTCAAATCCCTGCGGGGCATTCATAAACGCATTGACGGTTGTAATAAAGAAGGCAGATAAAGTAGACCCGATGACGACTGGGATCGACAGCAGCCAGTGATAAATCGGATTCTTAAAACGATCCCACGTATATAAATAAGCCCCAAGAAAAATAGCTTCAAAGAAAAAGGCGAAAACTTCCATAAATAATGGAAGACTGATTACATTTCCCGCTAGTTTCATAAAACTGGGCCATAACAAGGAAAGCTGCAAACCGATCGCCGTTCCAGTCACGACACCAACAGCTACCGTGATGGTCAATCCTCTTGTCCACCGCCTCGCTAATAAGGTGTAATGCGGATCTTTCTTCTTGATACCGATCCCCTCAGCGATCGAAATCATGATCGGAATCCCAACACCAACAGTTGCAAAGATGACATGAAATCCGAGGGTTAGGAAGGTAAGCAGCCGGCTCATCAGGACGCTGTCTTCAAAGAACATATGCGATTTCCCCCTAACGAAAATAATGTGAATGTTACTTATTCTTACTTTAATTATAAATCGTGCAAACGGTTCCTGTGTAGATGGTTGATGAAGATTTTGTGACGAACTTCACAAACTTTCCTTTTCTAAAAATCCTTCATAAAATAATTCCTTTTATGTAGACGTATTCTCCTATACATTACCCTATTGTGGCTCAGTCAATCCTAATCGACGAAGATTTATGAGTGAAGCACAAAAAACCCATCACGGCCGCTTGGCTGTGATGGGAAATAGCTGTCTACCTTAACAAAATCAGATGGCGTCAAGCATTTGAAACTGTGCTTTCACTAATTCAAAGTACTCGCCTTTTTGATCCATTAATTGATCATGGGACCCATGCTCAAGAATCTTACCATGTTCGAGCACATAAATCGTATCCGCTTCCCGAATCGTCGACAGTCTGTGAGCAATGATAATAGCAGTTCTGCCTTTCAACAATCGTTGCAAGGCTTGCTGGATTTTCATTTCGGTTTCCGTATCAATACTTGCAGTCGCTTCATCAAGAATCAAGATTTTCGGATTGGCAAGAAGAGCCCTCGCGAAGGACAGCAGCTGCCGTTCACCGGCTGATAAAATATTGCCGCGTTCCTCTACTTCTGTTGCATATCCATCACTCAAGCGCTGGATGAAATCATCTGCTCCAACAACTTTAGCTGCATCCATCACCTCTTGATCAGAAGCGGTTGGGCGGCCAAATCGAATATTTTCCATGATCGTACCAGAGAAAATAAATGTGTCTTGCAGAACAACACTGATCTGCTGGCGGACACTATCAATAGTGGCATCGCGCAAGTCCGTTCCATCGATCTTCACAGCCCCTTTAGTAGGGTCGTAAAAACGGCTGATCAAGTTAGCAATCGTTGATTTGCCCGACCCTGTATGCCCGACTAAGGCTACCGTTTCTCCCTGTTTCATCTCAAGCGAAATATCATGCAAGGCGATTCGCTTTTCATCATAGGCAAATTGAACGTGATCAAATTCGATGTGCCCCTTCATATCCGTAAGCTCGTGGGCATTTTGTTTCTCCTGTACATTTGGCTGTTCATCGAGAAATTCGAAAATGCGCTCTGAGGCAGCCATCGCCATCAGAAGCTGGTTATACATCTGGCCAAGACGGGAAATCGGCTCCCAGAACATACCTAGGAAAAAAGCGAACGATACGAATGTTCCAATTTCAATGTCGCCTTGTAAAATAAGGTGTGCCCCGTATGCCACGAGGATGACCGTTCCAACTGCATTACTCATTTCTACGAACGGGCGGAACATCGCACTTTTTCGTGTTGCGGTATTCCATGACTGAAAATTGTCAGTGTTGACTCCATTGAAGTATTCGGCATTTTCATTTTCCTGTGAAAAGGATTGTGTAATCCGCACGCCTTGAAGACTTTCATTTAAATGGGAGTTCAGCCTCGATTGTTGAATACGGACCTGCTGCCATGAGCGGCGAATATTCCGCCGCAGCTTCGTTGAAATATAGAACATGATTGGCATGATCACTAGTATCGCAAGGGCAAGCTTCGGACTCAGTGCAAACAGGATGACGATAATTCCTGTCAACATGACAACATCCATTAAAAGATTAATAATCCCATTGGTAAAAAGCTCTTGTAAGGAATTAATATCATTCATAATCCGTACAAGAATCGAACCAGCTGATCTAGAGTCAAAAAACTTATGAGAAAGACGCTGCACATGCGAAAATAAGTGCTGGCGCAAGTCATAAATCACATTTTGCCCCAAAATATTAACATATTTAATTCGTAACGCATTACCGATATAACTTAGCAGGTACATAATGGCAATGCCGACTACGAGTTGAATAAGTAAATTTACATTGTTTTCTGCAATTGCAATATCGATCGCGACTTTACCAATTAAAATAGGAACCACTAGCCGTACAATCGTCGAAATTAACATCGCTATAATCGAGATCGGCAGCAGACGCCTTGTGTACGGCTTAACATACGAGAGTAAACGAAGCATTTGCGTCCAGTTGAACGGTTTTTCAATCGCCTGGTCTTGGGTGTATTTAAACCGGTTTAAATGTTTATTCGTTTCAGGTCTATGCTTGGGTTTGCGAGCCATGCTTTCCCCTCCTTTTGAAAAGTATTACAGTACAGATCTTTACATTCTAGAAAGAAGACTATGAAATGGATGAATTTAAGATTCTCTCTTTATCTTGATACTGAATATCGTAAATTCGTTGATATGGTCCGCCATTAAGGAGGAGGTCCTCGTGAACGCCGCGTTCTTTGACGAAGCCGTCTTCCAGCACGATGATTTCATCAGCATGTTTCAGCGAGGAGATTCGATGTGCAATGATGAATGTCGTGCGGCCTTCCATCACCTCACGCAATGCTTGTTGAATCTTAAATTCTGTTTCCATATCAACGGCCGAGGTCGCATCATCAAGGACGAGAATGGCAGGATCGATTAATATTGCCCGGGCAATGGCAATCCGCTGTTTCTGACCGCCGGATAAGCCCATTCCTCTTTCACCAAGCAAGGTGTCATACCCTTCTGGCATATCCATAATAAACTCATGGGCCTGCGCCCTTTTAGCTGCAGCGATTACGTCCTCGAGGGTCGCATCAGGGTTACCGTATGATATGTTTTCCTTAATGGAAGTAGAAAATAAGAATGATTCTTGCAAAACGAAACCGATATTTTTGCGTAGCGTTTTTAATCCATAATCAGCGACTGGTTTTCCATCAACTAGTACGCTTCCCTGTTCCGGTTCATAAAAGCGAGTAATCAACTGGGTAATGCTCGTTTTCCCTGAACCAGTTGCCCCAATAAGTCCGATTGTCTTACCTGGAGGGGCATCGAAGCTAATATTTTTCAAAGCCGAATCATCATCTTCAGTGTACGTAAGAGTGACATCATCGAACGTCACATGTCCCTTTAATCGATCGAGTACAAGAGGTTGATCTCTCTCTGTAATGTCTTCCTTCGCTTCTAAAATCTCGAGCAAACGTTCTCCAGAGGCTTTTGATTGAGAAAAAAGGTTAATGACGAAGCCAAAATTCATTAACGGCCCTAAAATATACCAAACCAGGCTGAAGAAAGCGACAAGCTCCCCTAATTGCAAGGCTCCATTAACGACGAGATAGCCGCCATAGGCCAGCAGCGCCACAACACTCACGTTGCCGATAAATTCCATAAGCGGAAAGTAACGAGACCAGATGTTAGACGTATCAATGTATTTCTTCCGATAATCATCGCTGCGGTTTAAGAAACGTCCCACTTCGAACTCTTCTCTCGATAGCGATTTCACCGTATTCATACCACTAATGTTTTCCTGAACACGTGTGTTGAGCTTACCAAATGACTTTCTAATTTTACGAAAAGCGGGGTGGACTTGCTTATCAAACTTAAACACTACCACCGTCAGGAACGGCATGGCAGCCATCGTGACCAAAGCCAGTGGAACAGAGTAATAAAACATGACAGTTAGACTGATTAAAATCAATAACACAATGCGGATAAGCTCGGAAAATCCGACCGATAGAAAGAATCGAAATCCTTCTACGTCTGCTGTTAACCGTGACATGATGTCACCTGTCTTCGCGTTGTCATAGTATTTAAACGACAATCTCTGCAATTTTTTATAAAGTTCATCACGCATCGTATAAACGGACCGGATCCCGAAGTAATCACCAAGGTACTGATGAAAGTATGTCGCGACCCCTTTTACAATCATTAGTAAAATAAAAGCAGCCCCGATATACGGGATAAGATTGTACCTTTCTCCTCGTACCACTTCATCAATTGTAATTTGCAGTACAATTGGGTAAACAACGGTTATACCAGTGACAAATAGAAGGGCAAATAATGACCATAAAAAGAAGGATTTAAACGGCCAATAAAATTGCTTTAATTTTTTAAATGTTTCCATAATGTCCCTCCCTTTCTTTTTACGTAATTAATAATATATCGGCAATCGAAATAAATTTCCACCTATTTGAGATAATTTTTGAAAATTTCTTCAAATTTATTTTTTTGTCCAGCTGGAAGAGTGATGTTTGTTTAGGCTGAATCTCACTTGCTTGAGGGAGATTACATGAGCGTTTGGGCATAATCGCGCTCACTTGGGGGAGAGCTCACGTGCGTTTGGCCGAATAGCACTCACTTGGGGAAGAGCTCACGTGCGTTTGGGCCGAATAGCACTCACTTGGGGAAGAGCTCACGTGCGCTCGGGCCAAACCGTACCCACTTAGAACTCAATAAAAAAAAGCAACTCCCCCATTTTACGAAGGGAATTGCTCATTATGACAGTTATTTCTGATTGACGCCAAGTACACGATTCACACGCTTGCGGAGCATTTTCATGCCGCCACCGCCTGCTTGAAAGTGTCTCAAGTTACCTTCTTCATCAAACACGTAATAAGCTGGTACATATTGATTCTCGAAAGCATCTGTTAAGGCGTGTTGATTATCCACGTAGATCGGCTGCGTGATGCCATGTTCTTCAGCGACCTCTTTAATCTGTTCAAGATCTAAATCTTTCTCAGAACGAGGCATATGAACAGCTACCACATTTAAATCATCACTGTATTCATCTCTAAATTCATTCACATTAGGCATTGCTTCTTTACATAGTCCGCAGCTAACAGACCAGAAGTGAATCAATGTCGGTTTATCACCTGTCAAGTCTTCCTTAGAAAGAGCATCACTGTTAAACCACTCTGTTGCTTCAGGAAGATCAGGCATTGGTGTTCTTAAACGCATTTGTTCTTCCTCCTATCTATACTTTTATCGAAAAAGGTCTAACACTTAAGTTAGACCTTTGGGACCTTATTTCAACTTAAAGAGTTTCTTGACCTGGCTTCCAGTTTGCTGGGCAAAGTCCACCAGTTTGAAGAGCCTGCAGGACGCGAAGTGTTTCATCAACGTCACGGCCGATGTTGTTGTGGTTCACCACTTGGTACTGAAGTTCGCCTTCAGGGCTGATGATGAATAGACCGCGAAGTGCAACCCCTTCTTCTTCGATAAGTACTCCGTAGTCTTTCGCAACCTGATGATTTGTATCCGCTGCTAGAGAATACTCTAGATCGCCAAGACCATTGTCTTCACGGGACGTGTTAATCCATGCTAGGTGAGTGTGGATTGTATCTGTGGAAACACCCACTACTTCTGCATCAAGATCTTCGAATTCATCGAAGCGATCAGAAACAGCTGTAATTTCTGTCGGGCACACGAATGTGAAGTCCATTGGATAGAAAAATAGAACCGTCCACTTATCGTTCTTCATGTTTTCTTCTAGTGAAACTTTTCCAAATTCCTTATTCGGTAGTACTGCATCCATTTCAAAGCGAGGTGCTTGTTTTGCTACCATGCGTTCTGCCATTATAAATCCCTCCAAAATGTTTTATAGCATTGATATAAATGTTCTGCTAACTAGCACATAATATAGTATAACGAGATATTTTATTAGAGTCAATCTAAAGTAATAATAAATCTAAACTAGTTTAGAACTCCAATAAAAAGACATATATTACTAACATGTGCCTTCCCAGTTCTCATTAAACATGATTTGTTGAGGAAAGTAAAATAATAAGCTTATCTAGCATTTCGACAAAATCTCATATAAAAAACGGAAATCATTGAAACAGCTAGTGACTTTCCGCTATCATATAAAAAGAACATGATGACCATGAAAGGAGTTTGCTTATGAATTTGTTTGAAGAAGGATTTGAATTCAATCCTTCTGTGGTCGTGGAATGGCTGATCACAGGCGGGTTGCAAATACTAGTTATTCTGATCGCATTTGCTATCATCAGTCCTTTAGGGAAAAAAGCGATCGAAGCAGCGATTGGCAGAATGGGAAAACAGCGTAAACTAAGTGAAGCACGTACGAAAACACTGGAGAAGATTTCGGTGAACCTTTTCAGTTATGCGCTGTTATTTGTCTTAATCGTAATGATATTAAGTGCCATAAACATTAACATCGGACCGCTTCTGGCTGGTGCTGGAATTGTTGGTCTGGCGATTGGGTTTGGAGCTCAAGGGCTAGTGTCAGACATCGTTACAGGCTTTTTCATTCTATTAGAACGTCAAATCGAAGTGGATGATTATGTAACCGCTGCGGGGTATGATGGAATCGTAGAAGAAGTCGGAATTCGCACGACAAAACTACGAGGCTTTGATGGAACCCTTCATTACATTCCTAATCGCAATATCGCAGGAGTCAGCAACCATTCTCGCGGAAATATGCGCGCACTAGTTGACATTGGCATTGGCTATGAAGACGACATGGATGAAGCCATTGAAGTTCTCTCAAAAGTGGCCGAAGACTTTGCGGAGGATCCTCGTTTTAAAGAAGGTCCTAGCGTACTTGGCGTTCAGAGCATTGGCACATCTGATATCGTTATTAGAATCTTAGGCAAGACGGCCAACATGGAACAGTGGGGCGTTGAACGAGATATGAGGAAAGCAATTAAGGAAGCACTCGATGCAGCTGGCATTGATATTCCGTATCCACATCAGGTCAACGTGGACAAGCAGCCAAAAGCAAATTAATTTAAAAACCCCGGACTTTTAGGAGTCCGGGGTTTGCTATGTATAGAGGGGCCTCCCCTCTATAGTCAAGATGAAAAACAGTTGTCTACTTCCTGACACACATCATCGGCTGTACGGCCGCGGGCATCAATGACCACACCATTCGTAGCAGCGTTCTGGATTCCCATAACGTCGCGGTCTTGTCCAGAGATCACGCAGCAATCACAGCCTTCAGCATCTTGACTGTTTTGTAAGGTCACAAGGTCATACCCTTTTTGCTGCAGTGCAGCACGAATGTCGCTTAAATTTTCTTCAATGGCTACTTTTTTCACGCGAAATCCTCCTCATTTATAAGAATCACGTGGTTATTATTGCCAAAAGAACCGTGATTATGCATGAGGGTTACAATTGACGCAGTCCATTGACTACAAGACGTGCTCCAATCGCTAACGCTTCTTCCTTAGGAGCCAAGTGTGACGTGTGAAGTCCTGACTGCGAATCCACTCCAAGCCAGAACATGAAACCTGGAATCTCCTTTAATAAGTATCCGAAATCTTCCCCAGTCATCGCTGCACTTGCTTCTCGATAAGTTACGCCTGAATCCTTTGCGATCGCTGCAAATTTATCAACGTAATCAGGGTTGTTCTCGACTTGATAATAGTTCGAACCATAATCAATTGTGGCGGAACAATCATGAGCTATTTCTATGCCCGCAACGATCTTTTCAATTTCAACTTTCACACGATCCATGGCTTGCGGTGACATCGTCCGAATCGTTCCCTCAAGCCTGGCCTGTTCGGCAATTATATTTTGCACACTGCCGCTGGTAATCTTGCCGACTGTAATCACAGCACTATCAAGCGGATCAACTCTGCGGGCGACAATTTGCTGCAGCTGTGTCACGAGAAAGCTTCCAGCCACGATCATATCCTTCGTTAAATGCGGGTAAGCCGCATGTCCGCCTTGGCCTTTTAAGTCAATAAATAATTCACTCGTGTTGGCAAACAGCAATCCAGGCCGGGACGAAACGACTCCTGCCGGCAATTCTGGAGCGATGTGCAAAGCGAATATAACGTCTGGCTTAAATCGTTTCATCGGTTCTGAGCGCAGCATCGGCTCAGCGCCGCCAGGGCCCTCCTCTGCCGGCTGAAACATAAAGACGATATGATTGTCCGCAGGCTGATGAGCTAACGACTCTAAAGCAGCGAGAGCAATCGTCATATGAAAATCATGGCCGCATGCATGCATCTGACCCTCGTGTGTGGAAGCATAAGGGTACCTTGTTTCTTCCGTTAAAGGCAGCCCATCAATATCGGTACGATACCCAATTGTTTTTTTCGGGTCCTGCCCTTCTACTTTTACAAAAATACCTGTTTTCCACGTTTCCACCGTTATGTGCTCTTGAGGCAATTCGTTAATAATCGATAATAAGTAAGCCTGTGTTTTCACTTCTTGAAAGCCGAGCTCAGGGATTTTATGCAAATCTCTGCGTATTTGGATGAGTTCCGAATCTTTTAACATTCACTAAGCCTCCTTTTATAGGAAAGACCTTGCTTTTTAAGTAGCAAGGTCTTAAGAAAATTAGTTATCGAGTTTGCGGAGTTCTTTCTTAATCTCTGTCTTCGATTTCGTTTGATCATCAATCTTCTTAATCACTTTGGCTGGTGTCCCGGCAACTACCGTATTCGGAGGAACATCCTCGGTTACAATCGCTCCGGCTGCGACTACTGAACCTTTTCCAACCGTCACTCCTTCAAGAACGACCGCGTTAGCCCCGATGACTACTTCGTCCTCGATCACAACAGGCTGTGCGGAAGGTGGTTCAATTACACCTGCTAAAACAGCTCCAGCGCCGATATGGCAGTCTTTTCCGACAGTTGCACGACCGCCCATGACGACGTTCATATCGATCATCGTTCCTTCTCCAACTACGGAACCAATGTTGATAGAAGCGCCAATCATGATGATTGCACCGTCACCGATCTCAACCTGATCACGAATAACAGCACCAGGCTCAATACGAGCGTTTACTTTTTTCGTATCCAATAACGGAATCGCTGAGTTTCGGCGATCACTTTCAAGCACGTAGTCTTCAATTTGATCGTTATACTTCTCTAGTAGTGGTTCAATTGCTTTCCATTCTCCGAAAAGAACCCCTGAATCACCAGTAATAAAGTCTCGTACATCATCACCAAAGTCCAGTGTTGAAAGGTCCTTTCCTTTCACATAAACTTTAACAGGTGTTGATTTTTCACTATTTGAAATAAATGAGATAATCTCATTTGCATCCATTTGTTTCATATGTATCCTCCTTCAGGCACGTAGTTAATTACATTCTTTACTTTATCAAAGCACTGTTATCGTGACAAGAATTTATGTCTTATTTCCCTTTGGCAATTGTAAAATTAAAATCAGGCTGATGATCGCTAATACCAGCAATCCAATGTAGACGAGCTGCAAACCAGACGTCAGTCCATCTTTCAAAACGTGCAGGGCCTGTTCACTTAACTCACTTCTGCTTTCCTGATTTAATAACAAGTTCGTCGAATCCACAGAGAACTGATCGTTTAAATGAGAGGCATTCAAAGCAGCCTGAATTCGGTTATTGAGCAGCCCGCCTAACAGCGCGGCTCCAACCGCACTGCCGAGTGTTCTCATAAACATATTTGTAGCAGTAGCGATTCCTCGCATCTCCCACTTCACAGCATTCTGAATGGAAACGATAAATGACGTCGTGGAAAGACCCATTCCAATTCCAATAAACAAGGAGCCCATGGCCGCAAATACCGGACCGCGTTCAGGTGACAACAAGGAAAAGATCCCCCCGCCAGCAATGAGCGAAATACCGCCAAGAATCGAAGTGGCCCGAAAGCCAATCGTTAAAATCAGTCTTCCCGCTAACGTTGACGCGATCGGCCAGCCAATCGACATTGTCGTCAGGGTAAACCCGGCCACTGTTGCCGACTTCTCCATCACCCCTTGCACAAAGGCCGGTAAATAACTGGAAACGCCAATTAAGATCATTCCAGAAGTCAGTGAGGTTAAATTGGCGTATTTAATCGCACGCACCCGCCAAATTTCAAAGGGCATCATCGGCGAGGATGCTCTCTTTTCATGGAATATAAAGATGATAAAGCTACTCATGGCCAGCACGATTAAAATTCCCATTTCACGAGACAGCCAGGGGATACCCACCCCGCCTTCCACCAAAATCAGCATGGAGAGACTGACCGCCACCATCGTTAACAATGAACCGACTAAATCGACCGATTGCTTCTTCTGTGTTTTGTCTTCTTTGAAAAACAAGACAATTCCGATGATCGCTAGTAACCCAAGTGGAATATTCATCCAAAACACGTAAGGCCAGCTTAATACATCCACAAAAAAACCACCTAACAGCGGTCCTGATACAGCTGAAATCCCCCAGACGCTGGACAAATAACCTTGAATTTTGGCGCGTTCTTCTTTCGTGTACAGATCTCCAACGATCGTCGTGGCAATCGGCATTAAAGCACCGGCTCCAAGCCCCTGCACTAACCGCGCCGCAATTAAAAATAACATTGTCTGGGACAGTGCAGCCATCGTGGACCCTGTCAGAAACAATCCGATTCCGATCAGAAATATCGGCTTGCGGCCTACAATATCGGCGAGTCTTCCGAACAGAAGTACTGTAGCGGCATTTGTAAGCAAATAAGCAGAGAAAACCCAACTGTACAAACTGAATCCGCCTAAATCCGCTACAATACTCGGCATAGCTGTAGACACGATCGTTGCCTCAATCGCCGCCAGAAACATCGCCAGCATGATTGAGGCCAATACGAGTCCGCGCTTTCGCTTTTGTTGTAATTGCTGAACTTCCTCCATACGCCATCATCCCCAGACAAACAGAAGACGCCTGCAAGAGGCGCCATTCTTCCATATATTTGAGTTATTTTTTCACTATACTCTTTTCCATGATTCATGATAATGTTTGCTGAATTGTTTTAAAATGGTTCTCCTCGTAATTATCCCGTCAAATTCTCCTTCATCATTTGTAACACAAATAAAGGGATGATCAATCAATTTGTGTAAAGCGTCAATCATCGTATCATTTCGATGCAAACACGGAACACTTTCATCGACCACTTCATTCACTGTCATATCATTCAATCGATTCAATTCAAACTGTTCGAGCCCGAGCGTTTCTTCAAGAATGATTGTCTTGCTGATGGTTCCCTTAAATTTGTACATTTTATCGACGACAGGTACAGCCGAATAGCCGGTTTTCACCAGAACGAGCAAAGCATGATCTAATGGATTCCCTATCTGAACATGAGCGACTTTCTCTGCTGGAATCATTAACTCTTCAACTAATGGAATTTCAAGCTTTTTACTTTGTACACTTACCATAAACACCACTCCTTTTTGGCAAACAATTGAAGGAGCAAGAAATAACGCTCACACGCATGTAATCTAATAGTAACATAGATAGGAAAGTCAAACTAACGCAATATTCGACATTCTTTGACCCTTTAAACATGGTTTGCTCACCCTTCAATTACCCAGAATTCTTATGGAGGTAAACCTCATAATTAATTTAACTTTATAAAATGAGCTGAAGCGTCTATACTAAATAGAAATGCTTTAAGTAAGGATGAACGGACATGGGCACACACATTTTTTCAAAACGTGAAGAAATCGCAAACGCCATCACTCACGGTGTTGGGGCCATATTAAGTATAGCTATGCTCACTCTGCTTATTGTATTTGCCAGCTTAGGAGGAAATGCATGGGAGATCGTTTCCGTGACTATATACGGAATTACAATGCTCGTTCTTTATGTTTCTTCCACTCTTGTTCATAGCTTTCCCCAAGGAAAAGTCAAAGATCTGTTTGAAATCTTTGACCACTCAGCGATTTACCTATTTATTGCAGGGACCTATACTCCCCTGCTCCTCGTGCCGCTAAGGGGTACACTCGGGTGGACGTTATTTGGAGTAGTATGGGGAATTGCGCTTGCGGGAGTCATCTTCAAAATCTTTTTCGTTAAACGATTCGTCGTACTATCGACTGTATTTTACGTGCTCATGGGCTGGCTGATCGTTCTTGCCTGGGAGCCGCTCACCGAGGCTGTCTCCTCCACCGGGATTCTTCTCCTCGTGTTAGGCGGACTCGTTTATTCAATAGGTGCGATCTTTTACGTATGGCGAGGTTTTACCTATCACCATATGGTCTGGCACTTACTGGTGCTCAGCGGATCGATCCTTCATTTTTTCACCGTATTTCTTTATATTTTGTAAACTAGTAAAAAGCCGCTGTGCCATGCAGCGGTTTTTCTTATGGTTTTATCGGCGCTCACCTCCGGGCAAGGCCGGCGGTGAGCGCCTGTAAACATCATACCGTCGCCCCTTCCTATTTCGTCCTCCTGTCCCCGAATTTCTGTACATTTTCTATATTTTTTTCGCAGCCATTTATTCTTATCGAACAGAATGGAACGTGGTATAATAGCGGGAGTATTTATTATGAAGGGATTCTTCACATGAAATTAACACGACGCAGCTTCATAAAGAAATTTCTAGTAAGCGGATTAGGGCTGCTCGGACTAAGCGGCGGGGGCTATTACTATGCCCGTCATATTGAACCACACATGCTCGATAGGAAAGAGTATACGATCAGCCATTCAAACATACCGCGTTCGTTTAATGATTTTAAGATTGTCCAATTTTCTGATACTCATATTGGTTTTAATTATGACTTAACAGAATTTGAGCAATTAATTGATACAATAAATGCAGAGAATGCAGATTTAATCGTATTTACCGGTGACCTTGTAGATAAGCCGCACACGTATCGATTTGATCAGAGGATTCCACAGTTGCTCCAGAAACTGAAGACACCTTATGGAAATTACTGGATTTACGGTAATCATGACCATGGGGGATATGGAACGGAGACAGTAAAAGCTGTTATGGATGATGGAGGATTTCAATTGCTGCAAAATAGTGTGGCAATGGTCGATAATGGACAGGATAGCTTCGCACTGGCTGGTTTAGATGATGTAATGCTTGGATCACCCAATATTTCAGCAACTACTGCTCAAATTGAGGGGGATCCTTTTACAATGCTGCTCGTACATGAGCCTGATGTAGCAGACCAGATGCAGCAACATGGGATTGATATCCAGCTGTCCGGCCATAGTCATGGCGGTCAGATTCAACTTCCATTCGTAGGAGCGCTCGTCACTCCGCCTTATGCAGAGACCTACATTGAAGGAAAATATACGATTAGTGAGCTTCTCACCCTCTATGTAAGTAAGGGGATTGGAACAACCCGCCTGCCGTATCGATTTATGTGCCGTCCTGAATACTCAGTTTTTCACCTCCAAGCAAAGCTTTAACATTTTTGTGACATTGCCTGAAAGAAGCTCGGTACATGATAGAATAAAAGAACTACCAGTTGATGGAGGATAAATTATGAAGAATTTCATATTGTTCACTTTTCTAGGTGGACTGCTATTTCTAACAGCATGCGGCTCCCCAATTGAAGAAAATATGTCCCGAGAAGTGGGCGAATTTACCGCTACGACGCAAAGTGGTGAAAAGATGAACTTACCCGAGGATCTAAAAGGCGACTATTGGATAGCTGATTTTATTTTCACAAGTTGTGAAACCGTATGTCCGCCGATGACAGGAAATATGTCGCATTTACAGCAGCGTTTGAAACAAGAAAATCTTGATGATGTAAAACTTGTATCATTTTCCGTTGATCCCAAACACGATACTCAGGAGAAACTCAAGGAGTTTGCGGATGCCTATCAGCCCGATTACGATCAGTGGAGTTTTCTAACCGGCTATACATTCCATGAAGTTAAGGAATTATCGATTAAATCGTTCCAATCTCCTGTCTCAAAAATGGAGGGTTCTAACCAGGTGGCGCATGGGACAAGCTTTTATTTAGTTACACCTAAGGGTGACGTGATTAAACAGTACAGCGGGATGAAAGCGGCCGAAATCGACCAAATTATAGCAGATTTAAAGAAGTTAAAGTCATAGACAATTTTGCAAAATAGACCATTCAGCCATGATATTCATACAATGGTCATGTAGTCGTCTAGAAAGGAGAACATTGATGAGAGAAAAACAGTTGTCCAACCGTGAACTTGCCGAATCACTATTTATCGTCAATCGGCACGCGAAAACCGCCCCTGAACCTAAACATCTTTATGAAATTAAAAAATCAACCATTACTAAATTAATAAAGGAACGAAGAGCTAAAAAAATTGGCTTGCATTTTTCAGACCATCCTAAACTGAGTAAACAGCATTCCACACTTCTTATAGAGGTCGGTGGATACTATTTTCATATTCCAGCTGAAAAGAAAGATTTCAACCAGTTAAAGCACCTTGGCAAGGTAGACCAATCGTATCGCAATCCGAAACCAAAACTCTCCTTGTCGAGAGCAAAGCGAACGTTGTACAACTATTTAGGTTGGGACCACGAAAAGGCCCCTACTTCTTACTCACCTTCCTCCCATCCTAACCTGTCCATGCTTGGACAGCAGCATATTGCCCCGTGGAACCAGCGTCCCAAACGATAATTTAGAGATAAAGAGAGCCAGGCAACAGCCCTTACTCTCTTTTTTCAGACGATCCATGTTTCAAGACCTTCCAAATAAGGTATAGGTACCTTTAGGAGGGTGATTATTTATGACCATGAATCCTATGGACGATTTTCTGTATCAGCTTAATAAATATGTGGAATATTCTACGGAATTAAGATCTTCTTATGAACATTTAACAGAACATGAGAAAAGCATCATCCGAGAATCTCATCCGTATGGCTCTGAACCAGAAACGATCACTCAACAAGCTTATGACTGGCATGATACGCTGTTTAAAAAGGTGGAAAATGAAAAAAGCCGCTCCTAAGTGGAGCGGTTTTTCATTTTATATGCTGGTCAATGATCTTGATTAGTTCCACTATTTCAGGTTTTGAGATCTGGGCATCGGCCCCTGCGATCTCCCCTTTATGCTTGAGGTCATTCGTAATTAAGGACGAAAAAATGACGACCGGAAGTTGTTGAAGCTGTGGATCTTCCTTAATTCGACGGGTTAAATGGTGACCGTCCATCCGCGGCATTTCAATGTCTGTGATCACCAATTGATATTCTTCCCGTATGCTCTTCCCGTCAGCTGCCAGTTCAGCCAGATGATCATAGGCGGCCTTTCCATCTTCAAATGATGTCGTATGTATGTAACCAGCTTCCTCCAGTGTTTCTTGCAGCAGCCCGCGCAGCAACCCTGAATCCTCGGCAATAAGAATCTTTTTGTCAGAACGCTCCCGTGCACCCAGTACGCGAATATCAGCTTTGTTTAAGCTTGATTCCGGACTAATATCCGCCACAATCTTCTCAAAGTCCAGCAACAGCAACATGTCGCCCTCTTTTTTAATAACACCGGTAATTTCTGTCTCTAATCCTTGATACATCGTTCCTGGCTTTTCAATCGATTCCCAGGAAATACGATGAATCTGTGTAACCGTATGAACATGAAAAACGATTTTTGTTTGATTAAACTCAGTAAGAATAAACTTGTCCTGCTGCGGGTTGGCAGAACCCTCAAACCCTAATGCATGAGCAACGTCCACGACCGGGACAACCTCGCCCCTAATATCTATGATCCCCTCAACGGCTGGATGAGAGTGAGGAATTTTCGTAACAGGTACTAGATTTAATATTTCCTTTACCTTAATCACATTAATCCCAAACCGGCTTTCAGAAACACTAAACTCCACAATTTCCAGCTCATTTGTACCACTTTCTAATAAGATTCCTTGATCTTTCTGCATCCGCTTCCCTTCCCTCTCTATAAAGCTTCTAGTTAGGTAAATTATACCACAACTAAAGAAAGGAACGAACGTATTTTCCGCAGCAAAAGTTATATTTTTTTAAGCCACACGTTTCTTAGAGCGGACTCTCCATCTCACCATAATCACCTTCGTTATTCCAGCAATCACTCGAACCGCACCATAACTGCTGATCGCAAGCAAGCTGACAGACCAATAATAGGATGGCAGAAAGGTGGATTCCGTGCCCATCGCATAACGATCAACCATTTGCAGGAAACAAAATGCCAGAACAGCCGTAATACTGTACCCGAGCAACGTGAACCATTGCTTAACAAGCAGCCATTCCATAATCGGTTTGATCACAAACATGATGCTGGCTGTCAGCAGAAAGACGAGGACAAATTGAATATGCATGCCGTTCAATCCAAATATTTGCAATACGTCCTGATCAAGCCATTGAATGACTCGATCCAAGAAAGAAACATCCACCCATTGATTCATAATAGGACCCTCACTTTTGTGTAGTTACCCCCATTATGATCGTTGTGTTTCCAATCTATACCTTTTCTGCCGCAGGATATAACCCCTTATTTTTCATCCACTTCAGCCCTTCTCTCCTACTTAAAGGACGTAACTCTGTTGATTCGATAAAAGCAATCACAGACTCAGGGGCTGTTTTACTATACTCGCGCAAGATCCAGCCGATAGCTTTTTCAATGAAAAATTCCTTCTCGTGTTTTACCGTATGGATCGTTTGATACAACAGCACTTCGTCTGTCTGATCTTTAAATTTAAGCTGATTAAGCAGACTCGCTCTCCGCACCCACAGATGCTCCGAACGAGCCCAGCTTTCCGTAATCACAGGTAACTCCTCCCTATAATGCAGCAAATAGTTTCCGCACAAATTGCTGGAAATCATATCCACCGTGTCCCACCAGGGCTTTAACGTCAGTAATTGCTTATAAACCGCAATAGCTGAGACAGGAGGCTGTTTAGAGACTTTTTCAAGTAACGCGAGAGCTGCATAATGGCATTCTCTTTCTTCTTCTTGAAAAAGTAACAAAGCCGTATCCACTCGTTCACTATAGGTGATCGAAGCATGAGATTTCAGCCACTGCTTCACGAGCTTCGACCGCTCCGGCGTCTTGATTCCGTAAAAGGGAAACTGATTTTTCATATACTTCTCCATCGCCTCTTGCTGAGCAGGATTTCGATGAGACTTAAATTCGTTCACGATCGCGTCCTTAATCATTTGAGTTTGCTCCATGTGAGCCTCCTTCTGTTACGTTTGGATAAATTTTGCGAGCTGGTCACTTTGCTGCTCAGCTTCCTGATAACCTTGCATGTACAGCTGATGCAGACGCTGTCTGTTTTTCTCGATGCGGCTGACTTGCAATGGGGCTTGAGGGCGTAACACAAACACCTCGCCAGCTTCTTCCATCTGCTGAATTTTTCTCAGTGTCGCATTGTATTTTTGATGACGAATTCGTAAAGCATGTGCAAACTTCGGGAAATTTTTATATTTGCGGGTGAAATACCAATCCATTTTCATCCTTTTTTTAATATAACCGTCATTCCTCGTCAACACGATCACATGCTTCTTATTTCCCGATTCAATCGACGGATTGATCGGAATCGGATCAGCTATTCCGCCGTCCATAAGCTCTTCCCCTAAATAAGAAATACTTGGAGCTAGGAGCGGCAGCGAACTTGACGCCCTCATCACTTTAAGTAAGCTTGTCCTGTCAGGGAAATGGTTAAAAAATTGCGGCTCACCCGTTCGCATATTTGTCGTACCCACTACAAACTCTGTCGTTCGGGATAAAAAGGCGTCATAATCAAACGGCACAAGCTGATTAGGAAGCTTATCAAAAATAAAATCCATCCCAAACAACTGTCGCTCTGTGAACATCCGTTTGAACGATATGTACTCGGGATGATCCCCATAATTCACCATCACTTCATAATTCCTGCCCCGCTGCGCAGCCACATAAGAACTGCCATTACAAGCACCAGCTGAGGCTCCTACCACATAAGGAAAATGGATCGCTTCATCAAGAAAAAAATCAAGAACTCCTGCCGTATAAGCCCCGCGCATTCCTCCTCCTTCTAAAACTAAACCTGTTCGATCCAACACCGTCAACCTCCTTTTTCTATGTAAAAAATTATAACGCTCATAACCATTTCTTTGAAGTAATCCGAATTAAGCGCTACATCAATTATTTAAAAGGCGGCTGCTAAAAATATGTGCATACAAATGTCACTTCAAGCAAAAATTAACCTCAAACCAAAAGGAGGACTTTTACGTATGAACAAAGAACGCGCCAAAGAAATCTTCCACTCCCCCGAGATGATTGATGTCACTCACGAGGAGCGCCAAATCTATATTGAAGAAGTGATTGAAAGAAGCGAAACTGCCCGCATTCATCCTGTTGACCAGCCGAACGTTTATCAGGAAGTTCCTTTGTATGAATTGAAGGAGACAACACAGTAATTTAAAAAACATCCACTCCTAGCTCTAGTTAGGGTGGATGTTTTTGATTATTGAGTGGTTGAGGGGATGATTATGAAATAAGTAGTGATGATTCTGAAGTAACCGGCTGTGTTTCTTAAATAACGATAGGTGATTCTTAAATAACTTGGACGAATTCTTAAATAACTCACTAAGATTCTAAAATAACATTCGATAAGCAGGGATGCACGCGTTTGCCCCACATGTAAAACCCATTTCTTTTATATCAGTCATTCATTCCCTCGTTCCTTTATTAGAGCCGCAACTACCGGACTAATTTTATTGCCCTTGTTGCCATGAACGTTTTTATATACTTGTCCAAAACTCTAGTCCCGCCAAAATCGTCCTCATAAAAACCCGAAATGACAAACCCTGCATCGATTTGACCTTGAAGTTGATCTTCCAAAGTATGGGCATATTCGATGGTTTGATCAGAGTTAATAAAATCCTGAACATCTTCTTCTGACATATAATCTAACGTAGAGGAAGGGACAGGATGTTTTACATCAAGAATACCTTTTCTCTCCTGGCTATCGTCAAAAATCCATAGAAGAGGATTCGTAAACCCTGAAATCAGTATTCCATTATTTTTTAAAACTCTCGACGCCTCTCTCCAGACAGGCCGAACATCTTTTACAAACAAATTAGAAACTGGATGAACGATTAGATCAAAATATTCATCATCAAAATCACCCAAATCAGACATATCACCTTGGACTGTTTTCAAAGTTAACTGATCACGCTTAGCAACCTCTTCATCCTGCTCCAGCTGCTTGTTAGAAATATCGGTAACAGTAACATCCGCACCTGCAGCGGCTAGAACCGGGGCTTGTTGCCCTCCACCTGAAGCCAGGCAAAGAATTTTCAACCCCTTTAATGATGCCGGAAACCAATTTCTCGGTACTGATTTTTCTGTTGTTACAGTAACCTCCCACTCACCAGCTTTACTTTTTTCAATGACGTCACTGCTTACAGGTTTAGTGTAGGCAGCACCTTCTTCAACT